>JAMOPL010000123.1 GCA_027064515.1 Sulfurimonas sp.
CGTTTTCATCAGAGTTAATTATAACATCTGAAATAATATTATGAATAGAATCTCTAGTTAAAGGTTCATAAAGAAAGTGTTTTATTTTACTTTTATAAAAATCTGATTTTTCTCTATCTCTATCAAATTTTATATTGATGATAATATTTTGAGAAGGATTTATCTTTAATATTTTATCAACTATTTCTGAATTAAATGTACTATCTATTATCAATATATCAAAGTAATACTCATTTTTTTCTTTAAAATCATTATATTTAATCTATCAGATTATTGGAACAATAAATAGTATAAAATTTTTTACATATTAAAGATATTAATGCTTTATTAAAAGTATTTTTATTATCATCTTGAACATAAAGGATAGTTAAGTTGTGATAAAAATTTAGTTTATGCTTACTATGAGACATATTGTTCCACTTAGATTTTATTTTATAGAGTTTTTAGCTACTAAAATCAAATCATTAATAGCTTTTTCATAAACTTTAGCTTCATCTTGAGATGTAGATTCAAAACGAGTTACAAGAACAGGAGTAGTATTACTTGCTCTCACTAAACCCCAACCATTTTCAAAGTTAATTCTAACACCATCTACATCAATAATATCTTTAATAGTTGGAAATGATGCTGGAGGATTTTCTAACAACTCTTTTACTTTCGCAATAATCTTGAATTTTTCAGATTCTGTTGTTTCTACTTTTATCTCTTCTGTTGAAAATACTTTTGGAAGTTTTGCCAATTCAGCATCCAAATCGATTCCATCATGAATTAACTCCAACATTCTAAGAGTTGCATAGATAGCATCATCATAACCAAAGTAACGATTCTTGAAAAATACATGACCAGAAACTTCACAAGCCAAATCTGCATTTGTCTCTTTCATTTTTACTTTGAGATTTGAGTGACCAGTTTTATACATAATGGCTTTACAACCTCTCTTTTCTAACTCATCATACATAACTTGAGAACATTTCACCTCACCAACAACAGTAGGTTTGTCCATTTTCATTGAGTATAAAAGAGCCATCATATCGCCCTTAATATTGTTTTTATGAGTAAGAACTGCAATTCTATCAGCATCACCATCATAAGCGAATGCTATATCATTTCCATCTGCTAAAAGTTTTTTAACATCTTGAAGATTATGCTCATCGGATGGGTCTGGATGATGATTTGGAAAAGTTCCATCTGGGTCAACGAAAAGACCAGTAGTTTTTAACTCAAGGGCTTTGAAAATATCTTCGGTTACAACACCAGCAACACCATTGCCACAATCATAAGCAATTTTAGTAGGCATACCTTTTAGGTGTTGAAATTCAGAAACTAAAAAATCTACATAACGGCTAACTGCATCTATCTCTGTAACATCTCTTTTTTCAGCTTTTGGAATATATTCCATAGCTTCACACTCTTCACCTAAAGCATAAATATCATCAGAAAAGAAAGGTGCTTTATCAACAGTGATTTTAAAACCGTTGTATTCACTAGGGTTATGTGAACCTGTAATCATTACAGAAGCATCAGGTGTGATTCCATCCCAATCTTGATAGTTTGTAAAATAATTTACAGGAGTAGGCACAAGCCCCATCCCAAGAACTTTTTTGCCACCAGCATTAAGACCTGCTACGAGATACTCAAAAAGGATAGGGGAGTGACTTCGAGCATCATAACCAACTGCTACATAATCACCCTTGATTTTAGAAGCTAAAACAAAACCAATTCTAGTAACACTTTGCTCATTCAACTCTTTTTCATAAATCCCACGGATGTCGTACTCTCTGTATATGCTCACATCAAAACCTTTAAATTAATTATGGTAATTTTACAATAATTTAGATGTTATATAGATAATGAGTTGAAAATGTATAAATTTGGTGTGAAGTTAAGTAATGAGATGTTGTTAAGCATCTCATTTATATTTTATTTTTGTTTATTTAAACCAGTTTTTCATTTTATCGATTGCTGAATCCAGTACACTTTCGTGTGGTTTAGATTCTTTCATCTCAAAAGAATCTTGGAGTTGTGATAATAACTCTTTTTGTTTAGCATTTAGTTTTTTAGGGTAAGTTATGTCTACTTGAACGATTAAATCACCTTTTCCATGACCATGTACATCATCTATACCTTCACCTCTGAATCTAAAGTGTTGTTTATCTTTTGTTCCCACATCTAGTTTAAGTTCAAGTTCACCTGTTAATGATGGAATTGTTACACTATCTCCAGCTACTGCTTGAGTAAAAAACACTGGAATTGCGATATAAACATCATTGTCATCTCTTTGAAAATGTTTGTCTGCTTTAACATTAAATGTTACATAGAGATCACCACGGTTTCCTTTTTTACCAATATTACCTTTTCCTGAAACTCTTAAACGATTCCCATTGTCAATACCTTTTGGTATTTTAATAGTTACGCTCTCTGAACTCTCTTTGTATCCTTTGCCCTTACAAGTTTTACAAGGATCTGTTGGAGCTGAACCAGCACCATTACAAACTGGACAAGTTTGAGAAAATGTCATAAAGCCTTGTTTTACATAAACTTGACCTTGACCATCACACTGTTTACAAGGAGAAAGTTTTGCATCTTTTGCTCCAGTACCTTTACAGTCTGAACAAGAACTTTTATATTTAAATTTAACCTCTTTTTCACATCCAAATATTGCTTCTTGAAAACTAATACTAATGTTAACATTCATATCAAGAGGGTATTTTTCCATATCGGCAGGATCTTGACGACGATGAGAACTTCCACCACCAAAACCACTAAACATATCTTCAAACATAGAACCTAAATCATCAAACCCACCGGATGATTGTCTACCACCACCCATACCTTGAAGACCCTCTTTTCCATAACGGTCATAAATACCTCTTTGTTTTTCATCACTTAAACATTGGTAGGCTTCATTACATAATTTAAATTTATGTTCAGCTTCTGAATCACCTGCATTTTTGTCAGGGTGATACATTTTTGCCATTTTTCTATATGCTTTTTTTATTGTTGTTTTATCTGCATTCTTAGATACTTCTAATATTTCGTAATAGCTTAAATCTTCCATATTGTATATAATTTCCTATTTCTAAATTCTTGTAATTATATCGTTTTTAATTTAATCTTTGTATAATCCATTTATGAAGCAAATTATAAATATATCAATTATCACAATAATCATAGTTTTATTTTCGGCGTGTTCGAAAGAACCACTATCTCCTCAGTTTAAGAGTATGCCAAAAACTTATCTGCAAAAGGGAACTTTTGAACAACTAAAGGAATGGAATCTTGAAAATTATGACGAAGCATTAGCCTCTTTTAATAATAGTTGCAAAACAAAAAAAAGTAGAAATATATATGGGGAACTATGTGAAAAAGCATCAGTATCACATAATGCAAAGCAGTTTTTTGAAAATCAATTTACTCCATATAAAATAATAAATAAAGATTCTAAAAAAGAGAGTTTACTAACAGGATATTATGAACCTGAACTTAAAGGCTCACTTATAGAGAGTGATAAATATAAATACCCACTTTATAACACACCATCAGATTTGATAATTGTAAATTTAAATTCAATATATCCAGAACTAAAAAAGTATAGATTAAGAGGTAAAATAGTCGGAAATCGTTTATTGCCTTATGATTCAAGAGATGAGATAAATAATAAAAATTTAAAAGCAAAACCAATCTGTTATGTAGATTCTAAAATAGATAGATTTTTTTTAGAGATACAAGGTTCAGGAAGAATTAGTTTAGAAAATGGTAAAACTATTTTTGTGGGTTACGATAATCAAAATGGACATAAATATCGGGCAATAGGTAGATATTTAATAAAAATAGGAGCATTAGAATCTAAAAATGTATCTCTTCAAAGTATAAAAAAATGGTTAGAGGAGAATCCATCAAGAGTAGATGAAGTTCTAAATTATAATAAATCATTAGTTTATTTTAAAGAGAGAAAAAAATCAGCTTCTGGTTCTTTAGGTATCGTACTTACTCCAAAAAGATCAGTAGCAGTAGATAGAAGTTTTATCCCTTTAGGAACTATGCTTTATTTGGAATCACAAGTTCAAGAGAATAAATTAAATAGAATCGTTATAGCAGAAGATACTGGTGGTGCAATAAAAGGTGCAGTTCGTGCTGATCTATTTTTAGGTTATGGGGATGAGGCAATGAAGATTGCTGGTAGATTAAAATCAACTCTTAGCTTATGGATATTAGTTCCTAATTCTATGGAAAATAATTAAAGAATGAAAGGTTCATTAGATAAATATAATCGTCTTATTGATGCTCTTCAAGAATTACCTACAATAGGAAAAAAATCTGCAACAAGATTAGCTTATTTTATGCTTATGAAAGATAGTTATGTTGGGATTAGAATCGCTCATGCTATTGAAGATGCTCTTGGTAGCATTAAAAAATGTAGTTTATGTGGTGGGATGAGTGAAGATGAATTATGTTTTATTTGTACAGATGAGAGTAGAGATCACACTGTTTTATGTATAGTTGAAAATGCTAGAGATATATTACTGTTAGAAGAAAATGGATTATTTGATGGTAGATATTTTGTTTTGGATACTTTAGAAGAGTTAAGTATATCTCATTTAGAATCTACTGTAAAAGCTGGAATAACGGAGGTTGTTTTTGCTCTTACACCATCAATTGCAAATGATGCAGTTATCCTATACATAGAGGATAAACTAGATATTTATAATCTATCTTATACAAAAATAGCACAGGGTGTTCCAACAGGAGTAAGTTTGGAAAATATAGATATTTTATCACTTACTCGTGCATTGGAAGATAGAGTTAGAGTATAAAACTTTTTTTCATCTCTTTGTAAATTTTTTCTTTATTTAACTCACTATTTACAAATAACTCATTTGCTAAAACACCTTGACCTAGAAGCATATCTGCCCCATCTTTGAAAGTGATATTTTTATTTTTTGCAAGTTTTAGAAATGGTGTTAATTTTCCATAGATTGCATCTGCTACAAAATTTGTGTTTTCAAGTATAGAATCTATTATCTCTTTTGGAGCAGGTAACTCCTCATCTTTTAAGCCAGCACTTGTAGTGTTTACTACTAAGTCATACTTTTTTGGTCTAAAAGTATTCCAACTGAAACACTCACAACCAATCTCTTTAAAGTAAGATAAACGACCTTCACTTCTATTGATAACACTTACTTTTATATTGTCTTGCAAGAATCTTGCTGATAATGCTTTTGCAGTTCCACCAGCACCAAGAATGAGGATATTCTTAATATCTCCAAACTCTTTTATAGCAAACATAAAACCATCAGCATCCGTGTTATAACCGATAAGTTTTCCATTTTCATTGATAATAGTATTTACTACACCAACTTTAGAAGCAAATCCTCTTATCTCATCACAAGCCTTGTATGCTTCCTCTTTATGTGGCACTGTAATATTTGCACCACTAAGTCCAAGGTTAAAAAAAGTCTCTTTAAGTTTTGTTCCATCTTTAAGATGAACTCTTGTGTAACAAGCTTTATAGTTTAGATTTTTAAATACTGAGTTGTGCATAAGTGGAGAGCGAGAATGTGATACTGGATTACCAAAGATTGCGAAAAGTTTTTTCAATTAAACATCCTTTCTATCTAAATCTTCAAGTGAGTGAATTAAAGCACCAAGTTTATTTTTAACCTCTAAGTATTCTAACTCATTTACACTATCAGCAACGATTCCAGCTCCAGCTTGAAGAACCACCTTATCTTCTTTTACCATTGCTGTTCGTATCGTGATAGCTGAATCCATATTTCCATCAAAACCGAAGTAGCCAATACTTCCACTATAAAAACCTCTTTTAAGACCCTCATACTCAGCTATTAGTTCCATAGCACGAATCTTAGGAGCTCCAGTCATTGTTCCAGCTGTAAAAGTTGCCATGAAAAGGTCAAACATATCTTTGTCGTCATCTAGCTCAGCCACAACATCAGATACTATGTGCATAACATGGGAGAATCTCTCTATGTGCATCATATCCTCAACTTTTACAGTTCCAGTTTTTGCAACACGACCAATATCGTTACGACCAAGGTCGATTAGCATTAAGTGTTCAGCTAATTCTTTAGGATCTGCTAATAATTCCTCTTCTAATTCTCTATCTCTTTCCCTTGTAGAACCTCTTTTACGAGTTCCAGCAATAGGACGAAGAAGAAGTTCACCATCTGTTAGTCTCACCATCACCTCTGGAGATGAACCAACGATGTTGAAATCCTCATATTCCATTAAAAACATATATGGAGATGGATTTTTAGTGCGAAGGATTCTATAGAAACTAAAAGGATCAACTTTTATGTTTCTAGTAAAACGGTTTGTCATTAGAATTTGAAATACATCACCAGATTTTATCATCTCTTTTGAATCTTTAATCATATTGAAAAATTTTTCTTTAGTGTGAGTAAAACTACCTTTGTCCTTACCTATATTATAAACTCTATGTTTATATGTATAAGTACCTTTTAAAGAATCTTCAATAGAATCAAATCTATAATTAAAATCTTTAAGTGTACTTACAAGAGATATTTGATGGTTTTTATGAGAATAAACTAGAATCATTTTTGGAAGGATTAAATCTAAATCTGGAGTGTTTAATTCATCTTTTAAGTTATCCATACTTGAACCTAGTTTAGGCTCAAATACTTTCACCATATCGTAACCGATATAACCAATAAAACCATCAACATAACCTATTTTTAACTTTTTACAAGCTTCTTTATAGATAGTGGTATCTATGTTTTTATAGTAGTCTTTTAAAAAAACAAATGGATTTTCTTTTTTAGTATGCTTAATCCCATTAGAATCAGTGTGGATAGTTTGATTATCGATATATTGAACTCTTTCTCTAGCTCCAATACAGATAAAACTATAATTACCATCACTTTGTCCAGCACTTTCAAAAAGGTAAGTTATTTCATCTTTAAACATTGATTTAAGTTTGGAATAAACAGCTATCGGAGCTAATTGGTCAAGTGTAAATTGTTTTGAATAAATCAATATAAAACCTTAAAAAATAAATTATAATTTAACTAAAAAAGCACCAGCTTCTATACTTTTACGAATTACTCTACGAGCATTTTTTGCTTCTTGTTGAGTTGAAAATGGTCCTACTAAAACTTTATTCATAGTTTTAGAATTTCTAATAACTTTATGATATCTATATTCAAAACCTTTATTTGTGATAGATTGTAAAAATTTCTTATCAGGAGCATATTTAGAAAAAGAGCCAACTTGCACATAGTAAGAACCTTTTTTAGCGATAACCTCTTTTTGTTTTTTAACAGGTGTTATAACTTTTTTAGGAATCTTTTTTGCTACTACTGGTTTAGGTTTTGTTACAGGAACAACAACTGCTTTCTCTTTTTTCTGTTCTATCTCTTGTTCACTTTCAAGTTTAAGTTTTTGAGTAATAGCATCTAAGTCATCATACTCTTGAGTATCTTCTTCTACAACTTCTACATCTTCAAAAAGAGGTTCACTTTTAGTTTCAGTAAGAGCTTTTGAACTTGGCTCAGGAGGTAGTACAGCTTGTGGAAGATTATCTGTGCCATTTGATGTAAGGGTATTCATAAGCATTACTACTATAATTAATACAACTCCTAAAGTAACAACAGCTAGTATGATTTTTTTGTTTTTATTAGCTGATGTTCCTTTATTTAAGATAATGTCATTTAATTCATTTTGTTCTTGCATAGTAAAATTCCTTTTAACTTTTGTTGATTATATCCTATTTATAACAAATAATAGCTACATATGCTTCGACCAAGAAGCACCTCTTTCTTTTGCATATACTTCATAAGGTAGAGTTAATATATTATATTCATTAGGCATATCAGCATTTGGAAACATTTTCCATTGTTTTGGTTGTTTTGCTGCTAGTTTCATAGAGATCATTTTTCCAAGTTGAATAGCTTCTTGTAGAGTAGTATGACCTTTATGGATATAAAGATGAAGATGACCCTCTGTTTTAGTTTTATAAGCTGTAAAGTTTATATAACCCTCTTCACGAAGAAGAAGTTGTGCTTTGTGATAAAATCTTTCAGGATCTCTACCGTTATAATCAATAACTATATTTTCAACCTTACCATGGCTATTTATAATAGAGTGTGCTACTGTAATTTCGCCTTTTATATGTTTATTGATAATAGACTGATTTAATGGAGCATTAACTTTTTCAAATTTATTATAAAAAGTACGACCTTTAAATGATAGTTTATTAACTACTGTGCTTTTTTTTTCCCAGTAGTGATCATTTACCATTTTTATAAGTTTTAAATCCATTGCAGTCATTAATTATCCTTTTAGTATGTTGATTGGTTATAGATTACAAAATTTTGAGCTAAAGCTTTTAACTCTTCTTTAATAGAAGCTTGAAGTTCTGTATTATTGATATCATCAAGAACATCAGCCATTTTATTAGCAATTAATTCAAACTCTTTCTCTTTCATACCACGAGATGTAAGAGCAGGAGAACCTACACGAATACCTGAAGTTACAAAAGGGCTTCTTGTTTCACCTGGAACTGTGTTTTTATTGATAGTGATACCAGCATTTCCAAGAGCTGTATCAGCATCTTTACCAGAAATATCCATCCCTACAAAAGAAACAAGGATTAAGTGATTATCAGTTCCACCTGAAACTACATCGTAACCACGCTTCACTAATACTTCACCAAGAACTTTAGCATTTGCTTTTACTTGTTTAGCATACTCTTTCCACTCAGGAGATAAGTTGTATTTGAAACCAACAGCTTTTGCAGCGATTACATGAACAAGTGGACCACCTTGAAGAGCAGGGAAAATTGCAGAGTTCATTTTCTTAGCAATATCTTCATCGTTAGTCATAATCATACCACCACGAGGACCAGCAAGTGTTTTGTGAGTCGTAGTCGTAACTACATCAGCATAAGGGAATGGGCTAGGGTGTTCATCAGCAGCAATAAGACCTGCTATATGAGCAATATCAGCAAATAAAATTGCTCCAACTTCATCAGCAATTTCACGGAATTTTTTAAAATCAATTTCACGAGCATAAGCAGAAGCACCACAAACAATAATTTTAGGTTTTACAATTTTAGCAATATCTAAAACTCTATCATAGTTGATTCTTCCATCAAGCTCTACACCATAAGTGAAGCTAGAGTAGTTTTTACCAGAAAAAGATGGCTTAGAACCATGTGTAAGGTGACCACCGTGAGATAAATCCATACCTAAAAGTTTGTCTCCAGCTTTTAAAAGACCAGCATAGACAGCACCATTTGCTTGACTTCCAGAGTGTGGCTGAACATTTGCAAATTTACATCCAAAAAGTTCACAAGCTCTATCTATTGCTAATTGTTCAACACCATCAGCATATTCACAACCACCATAATAACGCTTTTTAGGATAGCCCTCAGCATACTTATTTGTAAATACAGAACCCATAGCTTCCATAACTGCTGGAAGTGTAAAGTTTTCAGATGCAATCATCTCTAAATGGTCAGTTTGACGCTCTAACTCTTTTTCACATAAATCAAATATTTCGCTATCGTATTCTTTTAAAAAACTCATTTTAAAAAATTCCTTGTTAAATTAATTGTGTAGATTATACAGAAAGTATAATAATAGATGACTGATACAGGTATATTTTGTTTAAAGTGGAGATTAAGAGAGTAGAACTACTCTCTTAAATATCTAGTTTTAAAGACTAATAAAGTCCCATAATTTCAAATTGAACATACCAAATAGCTATAGATACTATATACCCAACTAAGATAGTCCAAGCATGTTTCATATGGCTTGAAAATGTATAGATACCATGTAAACGACCCATAACACCAACACCAGCAGCAGAACCAAAACTAATTAAACTTCCACCAACACCAGCAGTTAGTGTAACAAGTAACCATTGGTCAATACCCATCTCTGGAGATGATTTTAAGATAGCACTCATAACAGGTACATTATCTACAATAGCAGATAAAAAACCAACACCAACATTGGCAGCAGTTGGTCCAACTAAAACATATAAGTTATGAATATAGTGTAGGAAACCTAAAAAGTGTAATGCTCCAACAGCAGAAAGGATACCAAAGAAAAATAATAAAGTATCATTTTCAACTTTTTGCATATTTATGTATATATTGAAACCATTTTGACCAGATTTATGTAAGTGTACAGCATAAAGTTTAAGTATAGCCATACCAAACATCATACCCCACATAGCTGGAAAATGGAAAAATTGGTGACCTAAAACAGCCATAATAATTGTAGCAACACCAAGGTAAGCGACACCCATACCACCATCTAAAACCTTAGGTTGTTTCTCTGTACTAGCATCAAATGGTGGTTGACCATCTGGTACTGACATAGATAAAAGGTAAGCAGTAACACCCCAACCAAGAACAGAAGCAGGGAAAAGGAAAAGAAAATCAACAAATTCAGCTTTATTCGCAGTCCAAGCCATAAGTGTTGTAATATCACCAAATGGAGACCAAGCACCACCAGCATTTGCTGCTACAACAATATTGATAGCACCTGGTACTAAAAAGCTAATATTTTTCTTATCAATAGTAAAAAGAACAGTTGAAAGGATTAGAGCAGTTGTTAAGTTATCAGCAACTGGTGAGATAAAGAATGCTAAAATACCAGTTAACCAAAAAAGCTTCTTATATGTATAGCCTTTTGATACTAACTTATATTTCATAAGGTCAAACACACCTCTTTCTATTAGTGTTTCAATGTATGTCATAGCAACCAATAAAAAGAAGAAAATTTCAGCAATCTCTAAAATTAGATGTTCTAATTCATCATGCAAAGGGTCTGGATTCATCCCATTTATAGCATAGTAAATACCAATTAACATAAACATAAAAGTACCAGCAAATAGAGCAGGTTTAGCTTTATTTACCTCATATTTATCTTCCGTAGCTATAAAATAGTAAGCTACTACAAAAACAGCTAAACTTAGCCATCCAACCCATGTTGTCGCAAGATTTATTGCTTCATGTTCCATTAGTTCTCCTCAATTATTGTGTGAACTCCAACAGATTTTTCCCTAGCTAAACTAGCTAGTATAATCTCTTTTGCTGTGAGTAAACGAAATTTCAATAGTCTACCAATATTTTCATTTAAAAGAGCATTAATTTCTTCTAAAGCTTTTGATAATCCACTTTTTGTTCTGACAATAGAAACATTTTCCCACATTATTTGACGAAGTCTATTTTTTTTAGATTTATCATCTTTTAAACTCATAGTTTCATCAGTTATATTGAATGTTGTGATTTTGTTACTATTTGAAGATTGTAGAATCTGTTTTACTGCTCTTTTTGCAAATACTAAACCCTCTAGAAGTGAATTTGAAGCGAGTCTATTTGCCCCATGTACTTTTGTAGATGCAACTTCACCAATAGCATAAAGATTTTTTACATTTGGAATTGCACCATTAAGATCACTTTTAATCCCACCAATAGCATAATGGAATGCTGGTGAGATTGGAACTCTTTGTGCTGGAACATTGTAACCAATATTTTGAAAATTTTTGAAAATATTTGGAAATCTTTGAGTAAAATATTGATAGTCAAAATTATCAAAACATAGATATGCTTGCATACCAGTTTTCTTAGAATAATCATAAATAGCTTTACTCACAATATCTCTAGACGCCAATTCACCCCTATCATCATAATCAAATAAAAATCTTTTTCCATTTTCATTTTCTATGGTTGCACCCTCACCACGAAGAGCCTCTGTAAGTAAAAGTTTTTGAGCATATTTACTATCAACAAAGACAGTTGGATGGAACTGCATCATCTCCATTCTTTCTAATTCTATACCTTTTAAAACAGATAAACCTTGCATATCAGCACTTATACAAGGTGCATTTGTATGGTATTCATATAGTGAACCAACACCACCACTAGCTATAATTACATTATCTGCATAAATATTTCTAGTTTCTCTTTGTTCAAGAACTGTGACACCAAAGCATTCATTATCTTTTATTAAAAGATCAATAACTCTAGTATGACTTAGCATTGGGTGTGGATTGTTTTTTAAAAGAAAATAGTGCATATATCTTCCAGTTGCATCACCACCAGCATGTAAGATTCTCTTGCTAGAGTGTGCAGCCTCTTTTGTATAGAGTAGATTCCCTTTTTCATCAGAATCAAATTCAAAACCACGATTTATCAAATCCTCTATAATCTTTTTAGAATCATGACTTAAAATATTAACAGCATCTTTATTACATAATCCATCACCAGCATTTAGAGTATCCTCAATATGTGGTTTAATATCATCTTTATCACGAGCAAGAGCAACACCACCTTGAGCATAAAAAGTATTACATTTAAAAGTTTCTCTTTTATTTATAATAAGTACTTTTTTATCTTTAGGAAGATTCATAGCTGCATATAATCCAGCTACACCAGCTCCAATTATAATTACATCATATTTCACAGTTAGGTTCTATTTCAACTTTTTTATCAGTAGGTTTTTTAATAATAAACTCTACATTTTTATCACCTTGTGGTGCTTCATCTTGATAATATGGTGGAGCTTTATATCCACATCCATTCAAACTTAACGAAAACATTGCTATAATTAGCATACGAAAAATGCTTTTTAAATTACAAAATTTATTCAATCTAAACCTCAATTTTTAAACTCTTTATATTTAATAAAATATTAATTTGATGATAGTGTACAAAATATTAAAAAAGGTTTAATATAAAGCAAAAGGATGTAATTAATGGATAATGATAAAATTTTAAAATTGATTTATGATTTAGAGTTTACAAAATATGAAGCTAAATTATTGGTGCTAGTAATATCTCAATTAGATGAAAATGATAAAGAATCTAAAAAATATCTTATTCCTGTAACTAAGATATATAATAATTTTAAAAATATAGATTATTTAAAATTGAAAATATTTATAAGAATTTTTTTATCTAAAAGTATGATAATTGAATTAGATAAGGAAAACTTTTTAATAACAACTATAATTTCTAATATTGAATATAAAAATAATATGTTTGAAGTTATGATACCAAAAAAAAGTTTTCAATATTTACTAAAAATTAAAAATAATTTTAAGAGTTATGAATTTGAGAATCTTATAAAATTAGGTGATAATAATTCAATAAAAATATATCAATTAGTGAAAAAATTTGAAAAAATTGGAAGTGGAGTAGTACCACTTGTTGAGATTCAGGATAGATTAGAACTTGAAAAATCATTTTTAGTATATAGCCATTTTAAAAAGAAAATATTAATTTATGTGATAGAAAAAATTACTAAATTAACAGATATAAATTTAGATTTTAAAGAGATAAAAACAGGGAAAAAAGTAACTGATATATATTTTTTAGTGGAGCAGAAATCAAAGATAGAGCATGATGATATTTTTTTATCTTCAAAAATAGAAGATAAGCAAATAGCAAAACAAGAGTTAAATATAATGGTTGCTGAGATAGTAAATGAGAATCATTTGAAAAAAGATATAACTCCTAAAAAAGAGAAATTAGAGATAACTAAAGATACCCAAGATGATATATCTCGTGTTGTTAGGATGTTTGATCAAGAGAGAAAAAAGCTTCAACGAAATTATGTAAGAAATGAGTATAGACATATGGATGGTGCATATTTACTTAGAATGCATATTGCTGAAACTGGACGAACACCAAAAATGTTTTTTGATGCTATACGGTGGTTATTTTCTAAAAATCCAAAGGCAGAGTTTCATAGACAATATATAATGAACATAGGTAAATTAATAGAACATTTTAATACATTGGAACATCAGTCAATGTATTCTAAAGAAGCTATTGAATTTACAGAGGAAGCACAAATACTTATAAGAGTACTCAAAAAAAGAGGTGCTAGTGAAGATGAGATAAAATCTGAATTGATAAAAGGTGGTTTTATAGATGTATAATCAAGCAAAAACAGTATTAAATGAATTTCAAATAAATGTAACAGATGAAAGTTTTGAATATGCACTCGAAGCGATTAATAAATTTGGAAGTGCAAAGAATGTTATTTTAGAGGGTTTAAAACCTGAATATAAATATTTAACTAGATTATCTAAGTTATTAGCGATAATAGATGAGAAAAAAAGTTTTGATGAAGAATCTGAAAAAATAAGTTCTTTGATGTATGATATATATAGAACCGTATCTAAAGATAGCGAAAGTAAAGGGGAAGATTTTATGAAATTATTATCTACAATCAATGTGCGTAAAACATTCAATCCATCAGATATGGAATTATGGGTTATGAATCATATTGGTGGTAGAAAATTAATATCTAAAATAACTTATCAAGAGCCAAATCAACTTCAAAAAAAGATTCTAGATGCAATAGCCAAATATAGAAATCTCTCAGAATTATCGACAGATCTTGCAATAGAAAATAAAGATATTAACAATTTATATATAACTCAATGATAGATATGACTCTTGAAGAAACAATAAAACAATTACCAAATCAGGCAGGGGTTTATCAGTATTTTGATAAAAATGGTAATTTGCTTTATATAGGAAAAGCAAAAAAATTATCAAATAGAGTGAAAAGTTATTTTAATTTTACTCCTGAATTAAAGCCAAATTCTACCTTGTCAGCAAGAATTACAAATATGATTCAGCAAACCGTCTCAATGAGATATATTGTTGTAAATTCAGAACATGATGCATTGATTTTAGAAAATTCACTAATTAAACAACTGAATCCAAAATATAATATTTTACTAAGAGATGATAAGACATATCCTTATATATATTTTGATACTTCACAAAAATATCCAAGATTCGAGATTACAAGAAAGATAGTTAAAAGTCCAAATATAGTCTATTTTGGCCCATACTCTATTGGTGCTAGAGATATACTTGATTCTATTTATGAAGTTTGTAAACTAGTACAAAAAAAGAGTTGTTTAAACTCTAAAAAGTCTTGTCTTTATTACCAAATAGATAGATGTTTAGCACCTTGTGAATTTGAGATTTCAATAAGTACTTATAAAAAAGAGTTAGAGTTGGCAATAAAGCTTATCAATGATAAAAAAAGTTTATTAAAAATACTAAAAGATAAAATGGATTTTTATGCTGAAGAGTTAAGATTCGAAGAGGCTGGTGAGATTCGTGATAGATGTGAGCGAATCTCTCGTTCTGAAATAAAAAGTGATATTGATTTTGCTACTGGTGAAAATTATGATATTTTTGTATTGAGCAATAGTGAAAATAGAGCTGTGATAGTTAGAATGTTTATGAGAGACGGGAAGATAATATCATCTACTCATAATTATGTACAATTAAATGATGGCTATGATGAGGATGAGTTGTACCAAAGAGTTTTAATGGAGTTTTATGGGGGAGAAAAACCACCAATAATAGCACCTATTTTAGTTATGAAAGAGTTTAAAGATATAGAGATAATTAAAGAGTATTTAAGTGAGAAATTTGAAAAAAAAGCTCAAGTAATTATCCCTAAAAGGGGAAAAAAGAGGCAATTAATTGAACTAGCTATATTAAATGCAAATGAATTATTGAAAAAAGATAAGTTACAAATAAATACTAAAATATTAAATGATTTACAAGAATTATTATCACTTCAAAAGATTCCTAGCCGTGTTGAGGTATTTGATAATTCACATATTTCTGGAGTGGCTACTGTTGGAGCTATGGCAGTTTATGATAATGGTAAGTTTGATAAAAAAAGTTACAGAACATATCATTTAGATTCAAGAGATGAATATGGACAGATGAGAGAAACATTAACTAGAAGAATTGAAAGTTTTAGTAAAAATTCACCACCTGATTTATGGATACTAGATGGTGGAAGTACATTATTGAAATTGGCAATAGATATAATAAACTCTAACGGAATCTATTTAGATGTAATAGCAATATCAAAAGAAAAAATAGATGCAAAAACTCATAGAGCAAAGGGTAGGGCAGATGATATTTTATATACAAAAGATGATGTTTTTAGATTAAAAAATAGTGATTCTAGGCTACATTTTGTACAGAATTTAAGAGATGAAGCTCATAGGTGTGCTATAAATTTTCACAAAAAAACAAAACTAAAATTAGATAAAGAGAGTAATTTGCTTAATTTAAATGGAATTTCACAAGCAAAAATCAAAAAACTTTTAAATCATTTTGGGACATTTGAGGCTATTAAAAATTTATCAGAAGTAGAGATTAGTTCTATATTAAACAAAAAAGATGCAAAAATAATTAAATCCACTTATAAATAAGTTTTTCTTTATTCAATTATGATATATTACTTTAATATAAAAGATAGCTAAATTATGAGGTTGATTTATGACTAAGGTAATGCCTATAAATGAAGAATATAGTTTTGATGATAAAGTGATAATAACTCAAACTGATAGTGCTGGTGTTATAACATATGCAAATAGAATGTTTTGTAAAGTTTCAGGTTATACATATGATGAGTTAATTGGGCAACCACATAAAGTTTTAAGACATCCCGATATGCCAAAAAAA
Organism: Sulfurimonas sp.; assembly: GCA_027064515.1. Lineage (GTDB taxonomy): Bacteria > Campylobacterota > Campylobacteria > Campylobacterales > Sulfurimonadaceae > Sulfurimonas. The sequence continues at coordinate 16,508 of JAMOPL010000123.1, forward strand.
GTATTTGAAAAGGTATGGAAAACTATATCTTCAGGACAAGCTTGGAATGGAATAATTAAAAATTTAAGAAGTGACGGATTGTATTATTGGGTTAATGCTGAGATATTACCAATTGTTGACGATGAATATAATATTACTGGTTATATCTCTGTACGAAAACAAGCTTCTTTTAAAGATATTAAAGAGAGTCAAGAGCTATATGAAAAAATGCTTATTGATGAAGAGTAGGAAAAAATAATGCTTATTTACAATCATAAAAAAGAATTTATTGGTATTGATGAATCTGATTTAAAAGGTTTAGGTTTTGAAAAAATGTCTCAATTACTTGAGTATGTTGATGATTTTGCAGATTTCTTTGTAAAAACTCCAGGTCATGTTCACAATTTTATACATGTTAATTGGATAGATTTTGTTAATTGTGCTGACCCTTCTGAAAGACCTAAAGCCTTAATCCATATAAATGGGATAAATTATAAGTGTGTTTTGCATATAGATATTTTTCATATGATAGATAATCCTGATGAAAAATCATATCTTGTATATCTTCAAAATTTAAGTAAGATGGGTGAGGGTGAAAGTGTCGATATATCTAAATTTAAAACACCAACAATACCAGTAAAAAAAGAGATACCAAAAGAAAATTTACAAAAGAAAGTTGAGACAGATCAAAAGAAAGTTGAGACAGATCAAAAGAAAGTTGAGATAGATCAAAAGATTGAAATAGAACAAAAGATAGAGATAGAGCAAAAAACAGATGTTATTCCTACAATAGAAAATGTAGAAAATAAAATAGATGATACAATAAGTCTTGATTTTGATGATATGTTTTCAGAAAAGGTAAATGAAAAAAAAGAGTTAAAACCTATAATATTAGAAGATAAAAAGGATAAATTAGATTTAGATTTAGATTTAGATTTAGATTTAGATTTAGATTTAGATATTATGGAGCCTGTGGCAAAAAAAGAGGAAATAAAAAATATTCCTACTATTCAAGATAAAGTTATTCCTACTCCAAAAACTATTCAAAAACCTGTTAATCAGCCAAAAA
>JAMOPL010000124.1 GCA_027064515.1 Sulfurimonas sp.
TTAGATTTAGATTTAGATATTATGGAGCCTGTGGCAAAAAAAGAGGAAATAAAAAATATTCCTACTATTCAAGATAAAGTTATTCCTACTCCAAAAACTATTCAAAAACCTGTTAATCAGCCAAAAACACAGCCAAAACCAAAGCCAAAGCCAAAGCCAGTTGTCAAAACAATAAGTAAAGTTGAATCTGATTATGCTAAGAGTACTTATAAATTTGATCCACAACTAGCATCAGATGAACTTGGTTTACCTATTGATTTAATTGAAGAGTTTGTTGAAGATTTTGTAGCACAAGCATTAGAGTTTAAAGATGGTTTATATAATGCAATAGAAGAGGGAAATTTGGAGATTATAAAAAGTCAGTCACATAAATTAAAAGGTGTTGCTGCAAATTTAAGAATTGAAGATGCCTTAGAAGTATTGACTGTTACTAATCACTCTGATAATTTTGTTGAAATTACTGATAATTTAAATGTTTTATATAAAATAGTTGCAAAATTAAATGGTGAAGAGGTTGAGACAGAAGAGATAGTTGAAGATAATTTAGATTTAGTTAACGAAGAAGATGATTTAGTAACAGATTCTTTAGAGCTAGATTTTAAAGATAATAGTGCAAAAGATGAGCCTATTGAAGATTCTCTGGAATTAGATTCTAAAGATGAATCTTTGGAATTAAATTTGATGAAAAATGAAAAAGAGTTAGAAATAGATTCTTTGGAACTTGATTTTAAAGATGAAATTGTTGAAGATTCTTTGGAATTAAGTTTAGAAAATAATGAAGAGAAGGATTCTTTAGAAATTGAAAATTTAGAATTGGATTTTAAAGATGAAAAAGAAATAGATTCGATGGAACTTAATTTTAAGGATGAGGTTATTGAAGATTCCTTAGAATTGGATTTAGAAAGTGCTAAACAAGATGATTCTTTAGAAATAGATTCATTAGAACTTGATTTTAAAGATGAAAAAGAATTAGATTCAATGGAACTTGATTTTAAAGTAGAAGCACCTGAAATAAAGCAAGAAGTAGTTATAACATACAATAAATCTAATGCTGCTCGTGATATTGGAATACCACAAGATATGTTTGATGAGTTATTTCAAGACTATTTAATAGATTCTAAAATCGTTATAGATAATTTAAAAAATGCAGTAGATGAAAATAATTTTGATCAGTGGAAAACAGAAGCAATTAAACTTAAGGGAATGAGTGATAATATGAAAATTGTAGATTTTAAGGCTGATATAGAAACTCTTATGGAGAGTAGTGATAATTTGATAGCTAAAAAGGCTATTCAAAATATTGATGAAATAATTTCAAAAATAGGAGATATGTAGATGAAATTCGGATTAAAAAATAGACTTAAACTGATAAGTTTATTGCCTATCGTAATACTTTTTAGTCTAACGAGTTATTTTGCATATGATAAATATATTGCATATACAACAGCTGAAAGTTTAAAAAATAAATTAGCTGAAGATAGAAGTTTAAATGATTTAATTGGAAATATCTCTAGAGAAAGGGGAATGAGTGTTATGTATTTAGGAAATTCATCTCCTAGTACATTATCATCACTTGTTAAACAAAGAGAAATTGTTGATAAAAAATTCAAAATATATAAAAATAATGGTGGTTCAGAAGTTAAAATACTTAATGGTATGAAAAAAATCTATGAAGCAAGAAAACTTATCAATACTCAAACAGGTGATTTTGATTCTATTTTTAAAAATGTATATAATAAAGTTCAAGTTGATGCGATTTCTATAATTGAAAATATGGCAAGTGAGCAACTAGATGCTGAAATTAATGAGATATCTTCAATATTTACTTCTATTATTAGATCTAGGGAAGCAACAGCACAGGAGCGTGGTTTTGTATCTTATGCTTTAACCAAAAAAATAAAATTAAGTGAAGATGAATTAAATACTTGGATTGAACTGATTTCTAGAGCATCTATCGCTCCATATGATACACTTCATAATAATGATATTATTAAAAAATTGGATGCTATTATTAAAACAGAAGATGCAGAAGAATTAATTAATGATATTAACTCTGAAAGAATAGCTATTATGTCTGCTTCTAATAGTGAAGATTATGATACTACTTCTGCTTTATGGTTTACGATGTTGTCTGAAAAGATTAGTCTTTTATCAGATATGGAAAATATACTAATATCTGGAATGGAAGCTAGAGCTGCTGAGGTTCAAGCAGAAACACTAAATTTTCTTATTATCTCTTTAGCAATTTGGTTTATCTCTATTTTATTAGCTATTTTGGGTTATTTCCTATCTCGTGAAATTTCTAGAAATACTAAGAATCTTGAGAGTATTCTTAAAAATGTTGCTTATGATACTAGAGATTCTCATGGCCATGAAATTGATATTAACCTTGATACTGCAGATGGAACACAAGAGGCGTATAACCTTCTAAACACAATTATTGAGCAAACAAGGGAAGATAAAAATAGTGCGCAAGAAGCAAGTGAAGCTAAATCTATGTTCCTCGCAAATATGTCTCATGAAATTAGAACACCGTTAAATGGTATTGTTGGATTTACTGAGCTTTTAAAAGATACAGGTCTTGAAGAAGAGCAGGGTGAATTTGTTGATATTATTGAAAAAAGTTCAGAAAATCTACTTGAAATTATTAATAATATTCTTGACCTTTCAAAAATTGAGAGTAATAAACTTGAGATAGAAGATATTCCATTTAATCCTATTGCAGAATTTGAAAGTGCTGTGGATGTTTATGCTGTAAGAGCTAGTGAAAAACATATTGATTTAGGTTGTTTTATTGATCCTGCACTGGAATTTCCACTAAAAGGTGATCCAACTAAACTAAAAGAGGTTATTATTAACCTACTATCAAATGCTGTTAAATTTACAAGTAGCTCGGGAGCTATTAATGTAAATATTAGAAAAGAAAAATTTGATCAAGCTGGGGTAACTAGGGTAAAATTTGAGATAGAAGATAGTGGTATTGGTGTAACTAGTGAACAAAAAGATAAGATATTTGAAGCTTTCTCACAAGCAGATACTTCAATTACTCGTAAATATGGTGGTACTGGTCTTGGACTGACAATTTCTAGTAACTTTATTGAGCTTATGGGTGGACAACTAGACTTACATAGTGAACCAGGTGAAGGAACTACATTTTTCTTTACAGTAGATTTTGAAAATGCTGAAACACATATGGAATCTATTAAGGGATGTTTTTCCAATACAAATGTACTTATTTTGGGTAATCCTCACAAAAGTAAAGAACAAGATAGTAATTTAATTGAATATTTAGATTATTTTGGTGTGTCTTCTACAAGATTTGAGAATATTGGTGAGCTTCCTACTTTATTAAAAGAAAATAATTATAATTTAATATTTGTTGATTATGAGTACTCAGCTCATGATATATTACATGAGTACAATCAATTTTCTCAAGGTTTAGTAATATTAACTAAAGCATTAAATATGAGAACATTAGATTCATTAAATGTTGATATTTTTAAAACATTATATGAACCTTTAAATAGTACTAAGCTAAGACAACTTTTTTTAAATGTTGAGGCAGAGATTAGTACAGAGACAAAGATAGAAAATGATAGAACAGTAACAAATAAACCAGTAGTTGCTACAAAAAAAATTGTACAGAAAAAATTTGATTTAAATAAATCAAAATTTGTAGCAAATGTTTTAGTTGCAGAAGATAATATTATTAATCAAAAACTGATTAAAAGAACATTAGAAGATTTAGGTTTAACAATAACCGTAGCATCTAATGGTTTAGAAGCTTTCCAAAAAAGAAAAGATGGTAATTTTGATTTGATTTTTATGGATATTCAGATGCCTTTTCTTGATGGAATTGAAGCAACAAAAGAGATATTAGAGTATGAAACTGATTTTGATCAAAAGCATGTTCCAATTTTAGCTTTAACTGCAAATGCATTAAAGGGTGATAGAGAACGATTTTTAGCTGCTGGTCTTGATGAATATACAACGAAGCCACTTGTTCGTAATGAGATTATTACTCTTTTAAATATATATTTATCAGATTTTATAGTTGAAGATGAGGAAGTTAAAGCAGTTGAGAATACACCTGAAATTATTAATGATATACAAACTAATGATGAACCAGCTACTGATTTAGAGATGAATTTGAATCAATTAGATTTAGACATTGAACCTGAAGTAGTTGAAAGTGTTGAGATAGAAGATAGTATACAAACTAATGATGAACCAGCTACTGATTTAGAGATGAATTTGAATCAATTAGATTTAGACATTGAACCTGAAGTAGTTGAAAGTGTTGAGATAGAAGATAGTATACAAACTAATGATGAACCA
>JAMOPL010000125.1 GCA_027064515.1 Sulfurimonas sp.
TATACAAACTAATGATGAACCAGCTACTGATTTAGAGATGAATTTGAATCAATTAGATTTAGACATTGAACCTGAAGTAGTTGAAAGTGTTGAGATAGAAGATAGTATACAAACTAATGATGAACCAGTTACTGATTTAGAGATGAATTTTAATCAGATAGAACCTGAACCTGAAATAGTTGAAGTTGAAGAGGTAGAAACCGTAAGTTATAAAGCTGATGTTTTAATAGCAAAAAAGAGTTCATTTGAAACAAAAATGTTTTCTAAAATAATTGCTTCAATTGGATTCTCTTTTGAAACTGCAAATAGTTATGATGAGTTAATCAATTTAGTTGAATTAAATAGTTATAAAACAATTTTATTTGATAAAGAGATTTCTAATCTTAATTTAGCTGAATTGTCTCAAAAAGTTAAAGAGTTGACTAGTGCTACTAACCTAGAGAGTAACTTAATTTTAATAAGTGATAGTTCCGTACCGGATAGTGAAAATCAATCTAAATATGTGCAAGAGACTATTAGTAATAGTGTTAATAGTGATTTATTAAGATTAGTAATAGAAAAATTTATAAAATAAGGTAAAAATAATGAAAAAAGATAATCTAGTAGTATTAGCAGTAGACGATGATATGATTAATTTAAAATTATTAAAGTCAATGTTGAAAAAAAATGAGCATGTTGCAGAAGTTATTGAAGCTATGAATGGATCTGATGCGATAGGATATTTAAAATCAAGAGATGATATTGATATGGTTTTACTTGATATTATAATGCCAATAATGGGTGGATTAGAGATGTTGAAAGTTGTTCGTGCAGATACAAATCTTCGACAGATACCAATAATCGTTCTGACTACTGATGAGACAAAAAAAGGTGAGGCTCTTGAACTTGGAGCAAATGGATTTTTGATGAAACCTGTTAGAAGTGCAGAATTAATGACTAAAATGGATTCTTTAATTATTTAGTTTATTAAAATTTCTTTGGAATTTATTCCAAAGAAAACTTTTCAATTTCACTTACAAATCTATCTACAAGTTCATCCTCATTTAAATTAGCGACAACATCACCTTTTACCATAATAAGACCTTTCCCTTTTCCGTAAGCGATAGCTACATCAGAATGAGCAGCTTCACCTATGGCATTTACAACACAACCCATAACAGATACATTAAGTGGAATTTTAATATGTGCAGTTCTTTTTTCAATTTCAGCAACAGCACTTACTAAATCAGCTTCTATCCTTCCACAAGTTGGGCAAGATATGATGTTTAAACCATCTGGTAGAACTCCACTATCTTTTAATATAGCTCTAGCTACATTAATCTCCTCTTCTAGTTCACCTGTAATACTGACTCTCATAGTATCACCGATTCCTTCAAGTAATAGTGTGCCAAGACCAATCGAACTTTTTACAGTAGCATGAAATAGTGTACCAGCTTCTGTAACTCCTAAATGAAAAGGGTAGTTATTTTTTGGTCTTAACATTCTATATGCATCAACAGTTCTAGGTACATCACTAGCTTTTAATGAAATTTTTATATTGTCAAATCCTAAGTCTTCTAAATATTTGATATTGTATTCAGCAGAAGCCACCATCCCTTTAGCTGTTTGACCATACTTATTTAAAAATTCTTTTTCTAGACTACCAGCATTTACACCGATTCTAATTGGAAGATTTCTCGATTGACAAGCCTTCACAACCTCTGCAACTTTCTCTTTAGAACCTATGTTTCCTGGATTAATTCTAATACAATCAACAAATTCAGAAGCAATTATTGCCAATTTATGATTAAAGTGTATATCTGCAACAAGAGGTAGTTCTATCTGCTCTTTTATGCTTTTTAGTGCATAAGCATCTTCTACATCTACAACAGCACATCTAACTATATCACATCCAGCAAAATGGAGTCTTTTAATTTGACCTACTGTTGCATCAACATCACGAGTATTTGTATATGTCATAGACTGTGTACTTATTGGTGAATCCCCACCAACAGCTACATCACCAACATATATTTTTTTAGTTTTAATTCTATTTATCATGAGAAGATTTTATCTATATTGTTATAAAAGGTGGCTTTAGCATATAGGAGCTATATGCTAATAAATCAAAGTTTAAAATTTAAAACTAATATTTGTGTAGAGGTATCTTCCTGGTTCATTCATAAGCATCACATCATCACTGTTATCAGTTACTGTAATCAATGTTAAATCAGCATAGCTATTGTTTACATTATATGTTTTATCAAAAAGGTTATTGATGCCAAGTGTGAAATCAAACTGTTTATTAACAGCATGTTTTACTTTTAAATTTACAATAGACCATGATTTTAACTCTTGTTCACCATTATCTGAATCAATCTTATTCCAACTATCTGAAGCTTTTAGTTCTAAAGAAGCGATACTATCATTGAAGTATTCATAGCTTACTTTTAAATCTCCTCTTAGTGGTGCAATATCTGCTAAATCTTTATCAGTTTGTCCATCTAAAGCTTTATCTTTTTTACCTTGTTTATATGATAAACCCATATCAATAGTTATCTCATCAGTTGCATATATAGATGCACTAAGTTCAGCACCATATATAGTTGCATCTATATTTTTAAAGTTGTGTTCAACTAAACCTTTTTGGTAATATATATAGTCATCTAATTTAGAGTAAAAAGTTTTAACTTTAAAATCAAACATATCAAATGACGCTTCATAACCTAAATCTATCTCACTATTTGTTGTTTTATCTAAATTATCAGTACCAGTCCATTTTCCGTTAGAACTTCTAAAATACAACTCTCTAGCATCAGGAACTCTAGAAGCTTTACCAGCACCTACAAATATTCTATTTTCTTCGTTTATATTATATGAAATCATTAAGTTTAGAGCTAAAGAGTTATAATTATTAGAATCAAGAGTAGCATGAGTGATTTTAGTAGAATCGTATCTTGCTCCAATATTAATATTAAAATTTCCATACTCTTTTTCAAGTTTAGTAAATAATGCGATATTTTTTGTTATAGAATCGTCAATACTTTTTGAATTTCCTACTTGTAGTGGCAATCCAGTTTCTGTTTTATAATAATTACCATCCCAAGTTCTTTTACTTCCATCAAGACCTATTAATAGTTTATACCCATATAAATCAAGATTATTTTTTAGTTTTAATCCTTGCATAGTTGTTGTAAGGTGGTTTGTATTTGCCATTGCTGAATTATTTGATGAGATTCTGTACTCTGTACTCATTGGATGGTCTACATCTGAATAGTAATATTGTAGGTTTACATTTTTATAAATATCATTAATGTTATTTATATTATACTCAATATTATAAATATTTGAATTATCATATATAGCATCCATTTTTGAGTTGCCATAGAGTATATCATCACTTCTATTAGCTGTGTAGCTTAATCTTAACTCTTGCTTATCTGTTATCGTTACATAAGCTTTAGTCATTAGACTTTTTTTACCATAAGCATCCATATCTTCATATTCTGGTTTAAACATTGTTCCAGCAACTGTTGGATTTTGTGTTGCATAGTTTTTTACTTGTTGAGCGATTGTATTACCATCTCCATCTTTATATTGTTGGGACGATTCCATAGATCCTGAAATCAATAAACGGATAAAATTATTACCACCACTAAATGTAGCACCAAGTTTTTTATAACCCCAACTTCCAAAACCTAGATTTATCTCACCTTTCTCTTTTTGAGATGGCTGTTTTGTTTTTATCCTAATTCCACCACTAAGAGTTCCAAAGTTTTCAACATCATAAGGACCTTCAATAACCTCTACATCATCAATTTGAGAAGCTAGTATATGTGATACTGGTGGATCCATTCTATTTACACATGCTCCACAAACTTTTGTTCCATCAACTTCTACTGAGATATTATCTCTTTTTTGACCTCTTATGTAAACATCATTTGCAATTCCACTACGACGATTCATATCTATACTTGGGATACTAGAGCTAAGTGCATCTGCTAAATCTGCTGATGTTTGAGCATTTTGGCTTACTTCAGTAATTATAGTAGATTCTACACCAATCTCTTGAAGTTGAATTTCAGAAGCATTGAGTATAGATAGAGCAATAATAGATAATGGGATTATTTTGTTCATACATAAACCTTAAATTAATTATTTTGTATTATATATTTTAACTGTTACATAAGTGTTACGAAATTGTTATTTATCTTCGATATTATTCTTTATGGATAAAAAACAAAGAGCAAAAAGAAAAATCATAATAATCATAGGACTTAGTCTCTCTGCATATTTAATGTATAGTGGAATTACACTTTTAAATATAGAAGAGAAAGATAATAACAGTAGTGTCAACTCTTTAATTCAATCCCCGTAGCAAAATTCATTGTTACACAGTGCAATGAGCCGTGTTGTCTAATTAAAATAGAACAGTCAATAGGGATAATATCTCTATCTGTAAATGTTTCAGTAAAAATTTTTAATGCAATATCATCCTCTTTTACATTATATGTTGGAACAAGAACAGCATTGTTAATAAATAAAAAGTTTGCATAGGTTGCAGGAAGTCTATCCTCTTTATAATATACCGAATCTGGGAAAGGCAGTTTTATTAGTTTAAAGTTATGTGAATCTATTAAACTTTTTAATTCATTTTCCATTAGTTTTAACTCTTGATAATGCTCATCATTAATATTATCGCATCCTACATACATTATGCTCTCTTTATTGATAAATCTTGCTAGTGTATCAATATGTGAATCTGTATCATCACCAACTAAATAACCATGATTTAGGTATAAAATTTCTTTAGAGTTTAAAAACTTTAGTAATTTGCTTGTAATCTCTTGATTAGTTAAATTTCTATTTCTATTTTTATTAAATAAACAATCTGATGTAGTAAGTATGATTCCATCTCCATTACTTTCAACAGCTCCACCCTCTAAAATAAAATCAACATTTGTGAGATTCTTTGAATATTTATGAGATATATTATTACTCATATTATTATCTTTTTCATATTCAAATTTTGAGCCCCAAGCATTAAATTGAAAATCTAGAATTTCAATCTTATTAGAATTTTGAACGGATAATGCAGAAGAATCTCTAGCCCATGTATCATTAGTTTGATACTCTACAAAAAAAAGATTATTATTCTCTTCAAAATTTGCTTTTACACGATATATATTATCACATACTACTAAACATTTTTGGTATTTTATTATTTGATTTATTATATTTATAAATGTAGATTCTGCTAATTGAAGATACTCATTCCAATCACTATTTTTATGTGGAAATATAATTTGTGTAAAACTTTGTTGCTCAAATTCTGCAATCAATCCTCTCATCTATTTTCCTCTTTTTATTTGGTATAATTCTTTTATGGCTAATATAACTTTAAATAAAAAATATTTTTTTAACAATCTTGACATTATTGCAAAGCAAAGCAAAGGTGCAGATAAAATTGCTCTTGTTTTAAAAGATAATGCTTATGGGCATGGAATAATAGAGATAGCTAAAATGGCTAGTGAATATGGAATTACAAAAGCAGTTGTAAATAATAATAATGAAGCTAAAAAAATTGAAAACTATTTTGAATATATTTTGGTTTTAGCAGATATTCCTAATATATACAATAATAAAATAAGATATACAATTAATGATTTAAAAAGTATCACAAAATTTCCAGAATTAACTAGGGTTGAGTTAAAAGTAGATACTGGTATGCATAGAAATGGGATTGCTATGTGCGAACTAAAAGATGCTATGGAACTTATAAAAAAACAAAATTTAATCTTAGAGGCAGTTTTTACTCATCATAGATCAGCTGATGAGTTAAGTAGTGAATGGTTTTGGCAAAATGAGAACTTTAAAAATATCAAGTCTAAATCAAAAGAGTTGGGTTTAGAATTTGGGTTTGAGAATCTTAGATTTCATTCTGCTAATTCAGCATCACTTTTTCGTTATCAAGATTTCAGTGAGGATATGGCTAGAGTAGGGATAGCAGTTTATGGATGTTTAGAATCAATTGAAAAAGATTATGGTTTAAAACCTATCTTATCACTTTATGCAGATAGAATCTCCTCAAGAGAGATGAAAAAAGGTGAATTTATAGGTTATGGTGCTACTTATAAAATTAAAAAAAATTGTGTTGTAAGTAATTATAATTTTGGTTATGGTGATGGTTTTTTAAGAATTTGTTCAAATAATTTTTCAACAGTAAAAGATAAAGAGTTAGTTGGAAGAATCTCTATGGACAATAGTTCATATATATCAGATGATGAACAACTACATATATTTAATGATGCTAGAGTTGTATCTAAATATGCTAAAACAATAAGTTATGAGGTTTTAACATCACTAAAAAGTGATTTGAAAAGAGAGATTATTTAAGGTAAAATTCTTCTTGTTTGTAAGTAATTACTTTTCCAGTATGGATTGTTAATACTTGAAATTATAACTCCATATTTACTAGAGCTATGTAGGAATTTACCCTTTTCTATTATAATTCCTATATGTCTGTCTTTATAGGATGTTTTGAAAAAAATTAAGTCTCCAGACTGATTGGAATTTTTATTGATTTTGTAACCAACTTTTATTTGTTCTATTGTTGTTCTTGGAATATCTATTCCAAAAGCATTTTTATATACACTTTGTATAAGAGCAGAACAATCAACTCCTCGAAAATCTTTTCCACCATATTTATATGGGGTATTATCCCATTTTTTATACTCTTTATAGATTGCTTGAGTTTTATAATTATTTGATATTGATTTAGTTGTTTTATCTGTTTTA
>JAMOPL010000126.1 GCA_027064515.1 Sulfurimonas sp.
TGTTTTATCTGTTTTAGTGGTTTTTTGATAGTTTGTGGTAGTTTTAGAAATTTTATGTTTAGCACATCCACTAGATAAAAGTACAAGACTTAAAAATAGTAGATTATAAAACATCTTAAGATACAGTTTTTATAATAGCATTTGAAAATATGACACCATCAATTCCAATAAGAGCAATATTTTCAATCTCATTTTCATTATCTATATGTACTAAAATCTTTGCATCAAAAAGATAGTTATTTGCAATATCTTGTGCTGTTTTAGCTAAATCTTTGTTAACTACAATAAATGATGCACCAAGCTCACTAGCATATATAATCTCGGTAATATTTTTTACACTAAGTGAAAATATCATCTGATTGGCTCTTATATGTTCAATTATATCTAAGCTTGATTCATCAAACTCTACAAAAAGAGTAGAGGAGGGGGGAGTGTTTTGTATAGAATCTATACTCTCTACATGGTAAAATGATTCACTTTTTATAAATCTATGACCATAAATAAACATTATGAATTTTCCAAACATTCTTTTGAACAGTAGTATTTATTGTTACTAATAATAGAATCACTAAGTTCAGCATATATTCCACATCTACTGCACTCAACCATATCACTACTTTGTTGAGTTTCATCTGCTTTTTTATTATTTTTTAAAGGTTTTTTCTTAATAAAGAAAAAGTATATTACTGCAATAACACCAACAACTAAAAGAATTTTAAGTATCATCATCATCTCCTTCAAGAAGTAGGTAGTGTCTATTTTTAGTTTTTATAATTTTATGTTTAATATCTGATGAGATTTCATCATAAACATTTTCACCCTTATAAAAAAGTAACAAAGAGTTTTTGTCACGATGATTCTTACTTATCTCTAAAAGCATATTTGTATCTGTAACAGCTCTTGAAGTTACTATATCAAAGATCTCACTAGGCATATCTTCTACTCTTTTTTTAACAACTGTTACATTATCAAGACCTAAGTCAGCTTTTATAAATTGTAAAAATGAAGCTCTTTTTTTTAAGGGTTCAACCAAAGTTACTTTTGTATCAGGAAGAGCAATTGCTAGAATCATACCAGGGAATCCTGCACCAGTACCAATATCAAGAAGAGTTTTTTTCTTTGGTAAAAAACTCACTGGGAAAACAGCATCATAGATAAAACCATCAACTTTATTTTCATCTCTAGCCCCTGTTATATTATGAATCTTATTCCATTTAAAAAGATGCTCTTTATATTTTTGAATATTATAAAAGAAATTATCTGGTAAGTTTATATTTTCATTTGTTATTGCTGTTTTTAAATCCAAAAGATATCCTTAAGAAAATATTTTCTTCATAGCTGTGAAAAATATTTTAAATAAACCATTATTACCAACAACATCATTTATATATTTATCATAAGTAGTATTTTTTTCATCTAAAAATTCACGAAGGAATTTTTCACTCTCTTTCATCCCACCCTCATTTTCTAACTCTAAAAGTTTTTTATATATAGGTTCTATCTTATTAATAACTTTTTGAGGAGCTGCTTTTCTAAATGCAGTATAAGATACTGGTTCATTTGTAATAGAATCCATTTTTGGTTCAAAATCTGTAATTACCCAATAGTAACTTCCATCTTTTGTAAGATTCTTTACAACAGCGATAAAGTTATCGCCCTTGCTGATTCTATCCCACATCATTTTAAATGCTAGTTTAGGCATATCAGGGTGTCTAATAATATTGTGAGATTTCCCAATAAGTTCCTCTTCGCTATATCCAGAAATCTCTGTAAAGTAATCATTTCCATATTGAATAATACCATCAGCATCAGTTTTTGAAACTATATATCTTTTTGAATTTATCTCGACCTTATTGTTTGTAGCTTTAGGTCTTGCCATCTATATCTCCTCTTCGTTCGCATCTTCACTGTTTAATGGTTTCATAGCTGGAAATAATAGTACATCTCTAATGCTATGTTCATTAGTTAATAACATAACAAGTCTATCAATCCCTATCCCTTGTCCAGCAGTAGGTGCCATACCATAACTTAATGCTTCAATAAAATCTTCATCCATCTCATGTGCTTCATCATCACCAGCTTCTTTGGCATCAACTTGACCTTTAAATCTATTATATTGATCTATTGGATCATTTAACTCACTAAAGGCATTTGCAATTTCACGACCAGCTATAAATAGTTCAAATCTTTCAGTAATTTCTGGATTATTATCATCTCTTCTAGCTAGTGGAGATATTTCAACTGGATATTCTGTAATAAATGTAGGATCTATTAGTTTCTCTTCAACATATTCATCAAAAAGTTCACCTTGAAGTTGACCAAGATTCATATTTGGTTTTACAGTTATATTTTTAGATTTTAAGTATGTAACTATCTTCTCTTTATCATTTGTAATATCAGCTGGTACACCACCAATAGTTGTTAACGATTCAATAAGTGGAATCTCTTGGAAGTTTTCAAAATTTACCTCTATATCACCATAAGGTAAAATAATCGGAAGATCTAAATGCTCAAAAAGATATTTAAAATATTCTTTTGTAATCTCTATTAAATCTTTATAAGTTTTATATGCCCAATAAAATTCAATAGATGTAAATTCTGGGTTATGTGTTGCATCCATACCTTCATTTCTAAAGTTACGGTTAATTTCAAATACAGCCTCAAAACCACCAACTATTAATCTTTTTAAATAAAGTTCAGGTGCAATTCTTAAATATCTATCAATACCTAAAGCATTATGATGAGTAACAAATGGTTTAGCATTTGCTCCACCTGCAATTGGGTGCATCATCGGAGTTTCAACCTCTAAAAAGCCTTTATCTTCAAAGAATCTTCTAGTAAGTGAGATAACTTTTGAACGGATTTGAAATGTTTTACGAACTTCAGCATTCATAATAAGGTCAAGATACCTTTTTCTATATCTAATCTCTTTATCTGTAACACCATGAAATTTTTCAGGTAGAGGAGCGATAGCTTTGGTTAATAGTTTAAATTCAGATGTATGAAGTGAAAGCTCACCTTTACCAGTAATAAAAGGGTAACCAGTTACTTCTACAATATCACCAACTTCAATTAATTTTTTAAATACAGTGTTATAAAATCCTTCAGGAAGGTTATCTCTTGCTATATATATTTGAAGTGTGCCAGTTTCATCTTCAAGTTGGAAAAAACTAGCTTTTCCCATAATTCTAAGTAGCTTAATTCTACCACTTACCGTATAAATACGATGTTCATCTCTTTTATTCTCTTTTTCAGCAATATCAGAATTTACATTAATGTATTTTTTAACAGTTGTATTTCTTTTTGAATTGTTTGAGTAAGGATTTATCCCCTCACTTTGTAGTAGTTTTGCTTTCTCGATTCTTTGTTGGATAAATTTATTTTCAAATGCCATAGATTAATTTCCTTTTATTTATTTTTACAGTTTTTGCAAATACCATATATTTGCATTGAATGGTCACTCATATTAAAGCCTAGCTCATTAGCTATTATATGTTGTCTTTTTTCTATCTCCTCATCAACAAACTCTGTGATACTTCCACAGTTTGTGCATATCATATGATCATGATGCTCTTTAGCTCCCAACTCATATTTTTTTCCTGCTGAACCAAATGATAAAGATGTAACCATATTAGATTCTTCAAGTAAAACTAAAGTCCTATAAATTGTTGCTATTCCAATCTTTAAATTAGGAAACTTTTCTTGCATCAATCTATGAAGAGATTCTGGAGTCAAGTGTTCATCAGAACCATATAAAGTTTCTAATATTGCTTCTCTTTGAATAGTGAATTTAAGATTATTTTTTTTAAGTAAATTTTTAAATTCATTTAACAGTTCTGTATAATCAACTATTTTTTCATTAAAGTTTATCTCTTGGGACATCTATTTTCCTCCATCTATATTTTTAGTTTGCTCAGGCATTACATCCTTAAGTTGTTGTTTTGTTTCTTCAACAATTTTTTGAGTTGAATTTTTTATTGTTGAGAGTACTTTAGTTTGAACCGTTTCTGTTGTACTTTCAATTTTTTCTGAAATTTCAACAGGATCTAGTTTCATTATTATTCCACCAACTTCAACTAAAATAGGAAATAAAACACTTGTAGATAAATTATCGTCAATAGTAGATTTTACAGCTTTAACATTATATGCAGCATGTGCGATTACAGCTGCTATTAGAAAAAACTTACTAGCTCCAAAAATAAATCCAAGAACTCTATCAATAGGTCCAAGTCCACTTATCGCACTTAATTTTTTAAATATTTGCCCAACAAGAATCATAAATAACCAAAAAATTGCAAGAGTAGTTAAAAAACCTGTAAACGAGATGGCAGATGTGTTTTCAAATTTGAAAATCACATCACTCATAATCTGTCCAACTTCATTTCCAACTCTAGATGCTAAAAATATACCACCAATAATTCCAATTAATCCAAAAATTTCTTTGAAGAAACCGTTTAAAATTCCTTTTAAGCCAAGTAGTAAAATAAAGATAGAAGCGACGATGTCAAAATAGTTAAAATCCATATAGTTTCCAATACATTGTAATATTTGATGAATTATACTAATTTAAGCATAAAAAAAGCTTTTATATTATGTAGTTATATCTTTTTTAGTTCTTTTTAGATAGTATTTCAAAAATTATTTAAGCGAAGGTTTTATTATGAGTATATGGAGTCCATCAAGTTGGAGAAAAAAACCAATTTTACAACAACCAACTTATCCTAACCAAGATGAACTAAATAAAGTTCTTTCAGAGTTGAAAAATTATCCGCCACTTGTTTTTGCAGGGGAAGTTCGTACACTTAAAAGCCAATTAGCAAATGTGGCTAATGGCAATGCTTTTTTACTTCAAGGTGGAGATTGTGCTGAGAGTTTTAGTGAATTTCATGCTGATAATATAAGAGATAGTTTTAAAGCTATGATGCAGATGGCAGTTGTAATGACTTATGCTGGTGGATTACCAGTTGTTAAAGTTGGTCGAATTGCTGGTCAATTTGCAAAACCTCGTTCATCTGATACTGAAACATTTGATGGTGTTACTTTAGCTTCATATCGTGGTGATATTATTAATGGTTCTGAATTTACAGCTGAAGCTCGTATACCAGATCCTCGTAGAATGGTAAAAGCTTATAATCAAGCATCAGCTACTCAGAATCTTCTTCGTGCATTTGCATCTGGTGGTTTAGCTGATTTACATCAAGTTCATCAATGGACACAAGATTTTGCTCATCAAGGTGCTGTAAGTGAGAAATATGAAGCACTAGCAGAGGAGATTGGAAAATCTTTAAAGTTTATGGAAGCTTGTGGAATCACATCTAAGACATATAGAACTTTAAGAGAAACTGATTTTTACACTTCACATGAAGCTCTTTTATTACCTTATGAAGAAGCATTCACAAGAAAAGATTCTACAACTGATGAGTGGTATGATACATCTGCTCATATGTTATGGATTGGTGATAGAACTCGCCAACTTGATGGTGCTCATGTTGAGTATTTAAGAGGTGTTAAGAATCCTATTGGTGTAAAAGCTGGACCAACAATGGATCCTGAAGATTTAGTAAAATTAGCACAAACTTTAAATCCTGAAAATGAAGCTGGTCGTTTAAATGTAATTGTTAGAATGGGTGCTGGAAAAGTTGGTGATGGACTTCCAAATCTTATAAAAGCAGTTGAGAGAGAAGGTCTTAAAGTAGTATGGTCTTGTGATCCAATGCATGGAAATACTATTAAATCTTCAAATAATTATAAAACTCGTCCAGTTGATGCTATTCTTACTGAGATGAAAGAGTTCTTTCAAGTTCATAAAGCTGAGGGTACTTTTGGTGGTGGTGTTCATTTAGAGATGACAGGTAAAAATGTTACTGAGTGTATTGGTGGTTCATTTACTGTAACTGAAGAGGATTTATCTTCTCGTTATCATACTCATTGTGATCCTCGTCTTAATGCAGACCAATCTTTAGAGTTAGCATTTTTAATTGCTGATTCTCTTAAAGAGGGTCAAAAGTAGAGCTCATTTATAGCTTTATAAAAATTTATGAAAAATGAAGAGCTAAAAAAAAGAGACTTGGATGTTTTATGGCATCCATGTACTCAGATGAAAGATCACGAAACACTTCCTCTAATCCCTATTAAAAAAGCACATGGTATTTATATTGAAGATTTTGAAGGTAATTCATATATAGATTCTATCAGTAGTTGGTGGGTTAATATATTTGGACATACTAATAAATATATTAATGAGAAGATAAAAGAACAGATAGATTGTTTAGAACATGTAATTCTTGCAGGTTTTACACATGAACAAGTTATAAGACTTTCAGAGAGATTAGTAAAACTTACTCCTGATGGATTAGATAAATGTTTCTATTCTGATAATGGTTCAAGTGCTGTTGAAGTAGCTTTAAAAATGAGTTATCATGCTCATTACAATGATGGTAAAAAGAAAAGCTTATTTGTTTCACTAACTAACTCTTATCACGGTGAAACAATAGGGGCATTAAGTGTTGGAGATGTCGAACTTTATAAGGACACTTATGCACCATTATTAATTCGTTCTGTTCAAACACCAGTACCAAAAGATATGAGTATAGAATCTGCAATAGAAGCTTCTAAAGAGTTTGAAAAATTATGTATTGAAAAATCTGATGAAATTAGTGCAATAATTGTGGAACCATTGATTCAAGGTGCTGGATATATGCATATGTATCACACTCAGTTTTTAGTGTTAATAAGAGAGATTTGTAGTAGATATGATATTCATCTTATTGCAGATGAAGTTATGGTTGGTTTTGGAAGAACTGGTGAGTTATTTGCATGTGAAAAGGCAAAAATTACACCAGATTTTATAGTTCTTTCAAAAGGTTTAACTGGTGGTTATTTACCATTGTCTGTTGTTTTAACTAGTGATGAGATATATGCAAAATTTTATTGTGATTATGGTGAGCATAAAGCATTTTTACACTCCCATTCATATACTGGGAATGCTTTAGCTTGTGCTGCTGCTAATGCTACTTTAGACATATTTGAAAATGAAAATACCATAGAAAAGAATCGTGAATTAGCAAATTATATGGGTGAAAAATTACAAAAATTTAAAGCACTTGATAATGTAGATTCTATAAGACAAACAGGTATGATTTGTGTTGTTGAGCTAAAAGGTTATAAGCCAGAAGATAGAGTAGGGCTTAAAATTTATCAGTATGCTTTAGAGCAGAATGTATTTTTAAGACCACTTGGTCATGTAGTTTATTTTATGCCACCATATATAATTAAAAAAGATGAAATTGACACTATGATGGATATAGCTTATGATGCTATAAAAGATTTAATCTAAGTATATTTTATCATAGCTATTATCTATCATAAGTAATCTACAACTTTTTTCTAGTATAGAGAGTTTCTTTGCCATCTCGTGAAGATCTCTATTGTATGAATAAACTCCATAACCTCGTATAATCATAATATCTGTTTTATTTGTTTGAAAATAGTATGATATTTCACTTTGAGCTCTGTCATACCAATCATCAAATTGTTTAGGACTTACTATATCAATAGAACCTAACTCTTTATATCCAAAATAGTCTTTTGGGGTAATAATATTATGTTCTAAGGAGTAAGCAGTTGTAAATGGTGGCATAGTAAAACTTATAAATTTTGCATCTGAAATTTGGGAATAGATGTTAAAATGTATGTTAGAATCTATACTTGCAAGTTTCCACCGATAATCTTGCTTATAATATAGTTCAATTAAAGAGTTTTCATCTATTGCATCAAAAACAGCTTCTTTCGTATTGATAATAAATTTGTTTGATTCTATTTTCGCAGATAAAGAACCATGGTAAATTCCAAAAAAATCTTTTCTAAACATAGATAGTGAAAGGTTTGAAAGTTTATCTTTTAAAAGTTGTCTATTCATTTTTTCCTCTTTATTTAAGTAAAATATTTTAGCATAAATCACTTTGATTTATTTATAAAGAATACAGCTATTATACTAATAAATCCACCTACTAAAATATGAAATTCTACATTTTCATCTAAAACAACCCATGCGATAATTAGTGCAAATAAGGGAACTAAAAACATAAAAGAACTTGTTTTTTCACTCCCCAATTTACCTGAAGCTATAAAAAATATTGTAGTAGCAATAGTTTGACCAAATAGTGCTAGATAGATTAATGCAGTCCAAAATTTAAAACCTTCATTAAATACCATTGTAATATTGGAATCATAAGCATATATAAATGTACTTATAGTTGCTATTATAGAGATTAAAAATGAATAATGGATAGGATCTATATATTTTTGTGAGTGTTGGGAAAGCATAGTAACTCCAGCCCAAGTTATTGCACATAATAAAAAGTATATGTTTGAACTGTTTAAAAATAGCGTTAAATCATTTAATTGAAGTAAAACAACACTACCAATAGTACCAATAAAAAGTCCAAAATATTGAATATTACGAAGTCTTTTTTTAAAAATTATAGCAACAAGAAAAAATGTCATAATAGGGGTAAGAGTGGTAATAATAACTCCACCTGAACCTGCTGTGCCATATTTAATTCCATAAAATGAAAAAACCATAAATAGGATATTTAAAACAGAACTTGTAAGTATGTACTTCAAGGAATTAATATTTATATTAAAAGACTTTTTAAAAAAAATAATGATTGGGATAAAAGATAAACTCATTATAAAGAATCTCCAGAATAGTATAACTTCCATAGATATATTTGGTGTTATTATTTTTAAAGCACTCCAACCACCACCCCATAAAAGCATTGCTAGAATCAGTAAATATGTAAAATGAATTGAGTTCATATCTCTCTTTAACTTAATCTGTATTTATATATCTAATATTATATTCTAAATCCCTCTCAAAGCAAAATAAAAGCCATATTTAAGTACAATTCGCAGATTATATATAGGGGTGTATCGATGACTAAAAAACGAGTATTAGTTAAGTTTTCAGGTGAAGCTTTAGCAGGTGATTCTGGTCATGGAATTGACACACAGATTTTAAAATATATTGCACAAGAGATAAAATCTCTTGTGGATGCTGAGATAGAAGTTGGGATAGTTATTGGTGGTGGAAATATTATTCGTGGTGTAACAGCTGCACAAGATGGAATCATCAAAAGAACTAGTGGTGATTATATGGGGATGCTTGCAACTGTAATTAACGGTGTTGCAATGCAAGAAGCTTGTGAACATGCAGGTCTTGAAGTTCGTATGCAAACAGCTATTAAAATGGAACAGATTGCTGAAGCATATATTAATCGTAAAGCTGTTCGTCATTTAGAGAAAGGTCGTGTTGTAATTTTTGCAGCAGGAACAGGTAACCCATTTTTTACAACAGATACTGCTGCAACTCTTAGAGCAGTTGAGATTGGTGCTGAAGTTATTGTTAAAGCAACAAAAGTTGATGGTGTTTATGATAAAGACCCAATGAAATTTGCAGATGCAATAAAATTAGAAGAGCTTACTTATGAACAAGCTTTAACTGATCATATAAAAGTTATGGATGATACATCTATTGCATTAGCTAAAGAGAATAAATTACCTATTATTGTATGCGATATGTCCGATAAAGGAAATATTCTTGATATTTTAAATGGTAATATGAAAAAGTGTTCAATAGTAAGATAATAATAAAAATTTAAGGAATATAGAATGAGAACAGAACAATTAACAGCGAAAGTTTTAGAAAATTACCCAAATATGGATAATT
This sequence comes from Sulfurimonas sp., assembly GCA_027064515.1. Taxonomy (GTDB): domain Bacteria; phylum Campylobacterota; class Campylobacteria; order Campylobacterales; family Sulfurimonadaceae; genus Sulfurimonas. The sequence goes on from JAMOPL010000126.1 coordinate 9,731, forward strand.
ACCAATTAGCTATTGCCGTAGCTAAAAGAAGTGATGAAATTTTAAATGGTGCACCGAGTAGATTAAATGTTGATACAAAAAGTGTTAAAGCAGCTGATATAGCATTAATGGAAATTTCTGAAGGCCTTGTTGTTGTAAAAGGCTTTATAGATATAGAAAAGTAGTATAAATTGGGTTTGAGTCAAATTGATATTGAAAAAGTAAAGCATATGCATGATGTTGAATCGGCATCTGCTTATCTTTTTTCACAAATAGAATCTACTGATATTTTAATAAAAGCTTTAGAATATTCAAAAGAGGCTCACAAAACTCAATTTAGAAAAAGTGGTGAACCTTATGTTATTCATCCAATTTTAGTTGCTAGTATTGTTTCATCAATAACTGCTGATGAATCTATGGCGATAGCTGCTCTTTTACATGATGTTGTAGAAGATACAGATATTAATATAGAAGAGATATTAGAAATATTTGGTAAGGATGTGGCTCATTTAGTTGAGGGATTAACAAAAATTGATACGATTAGAGATAGTGAATTAAGTTCTTCAACTTCAAACGAAAAGCTAGTAGTATCGGCTTTATCATTTAGAAAAATGCTTTTAGCAAGTATAGCTGATGTACGAGTTTTAGTTGTAAAACTTTGTGATAGATTGCATAATATGCTTACCTTAGATGCTCTTCCAGATTATAAGCAAGAAAGAATATCAGAAGAAACATTAGTTGTATATGCTCCAATTGCTCATAGACTTGGAATCTCATTTTTAAAAAATATCTTAGAAGATTTAAGTTTTGGATATCTTTTTAAAGAAGAGAAACACCATATTGATAATTATTTAGATACAAATTATCATGCAATTGAACAAAAACTTCATGACTTTAAGGAACAAATCACAAAGATACTTGTACAAAATGGTTTTTGTGAAGATGATTTTGAGATATTAAGTAGAGTTAAACACTGTTATTCAATATATTTGAAGATGCAAAGAAAAGGTGTTGGTATTGATGAGGTACTAGATCTTTTAGCTGTTAGAATATTAACTGACGATCCAGTAAAATGTTATAAGATTCTTGGGTTAATTCATCTTAATTTTCAGCCTTTATCTTCAAGATTTAAAGACTATATTGCAATTGCAAAAGATAATGGTTATCAAACGATTCATACTAGTGTATTTTCAAAAACAGCAATATTTGAAGTTCAAATAAGAACATTTGAGATGCATAAAACAGCTGAATTAGGTGTTGCTGCTCATTGGAAGTATAAGAGTTGTGAAAATTCACATATAAAACTTGATTGGCTTGATAATCTACAATATCAAAATGAATCGATAGAAGATTTTTATGCTTTAATAAAAAATGATTTATATAGTGAAGATATAGCTATATTTTCTCCAGACGGAGATGTTTTTACATTACCTCGTGGGGCAGTTGTTCTTGATTATGCTTATGCAGTGCATACAGAAGTTGGAAATAAGGCTAATACTTGTTTGGTAAATAAATCAAAAGTTTCACTTTTAACAGAGTTGCATAATGGTGATATTATTAAAATAAATACTTCAGATGAAATTATCACTAGATGTAGTTGGATTGATGCTGTCAAAACATCAAAAGCTACAACAAATATGAAACTTAACTGTAACAATAGAATTAAAGATATAAATAATAAATCTAGTATTAATATTGTTTCAACTGCTATGAATTTAAATACAGTTCGTATAGAGGAGTGGTTTGATGAAAATGGGTGTGATAAACGATCACATATCCCTTGTGATATAGATCATTTAAGATATGTAATAGCAAAATATACAGCAGAAATAAGTAAAAATAGTAGATTTAAAGGTTTTTTATCTAAGCACAGGTTTAAGTTAAAGCTATATAAAATGAGTGGTTTAGAGATATATAGCACAACTAATATAAGTGATGTTGTATTTGATTATTGTTGTCATCCAAAATCTGGAGATGAGATAGTTGCATTTTTAGATAAAAGTAAGGTTCATGTACATCATAAAATGTGTAAACAAGCTTCTGAAATGATAGAAAATAAATCAAAAATGGTTTTTGTAAAATGGGAAAAGCAAAATATTTATAAATATCATTTAATCGCATCATTACATAATGAAAAAGGTGCATTAGCTGATTTTTTAACATATTTAGTTAAATTAAATATTGATATATTATCTATTGAATTAGGTAAAGAAGATATAGATTATATAAAATACTGTGAATTAGAATTTGAATCGGTAGAGAACAATCTTAATTCTCTTCGAAAGAAAATAGAACAAAATATAAAAGTGATTCAGCTCAATAGAGCAGATGATGCTTATAAAAATTAAAATTAAGAGAGAATTATGTTAGAAGAAGCATTAAGAGAGATAAGTAGAGGTAGTGCTGAGATAATAGATATTGAAAGAATTGAGAAACTTTTAAAAGCTTTTTTTGATGAGGGAAAAAACTATACTGTAAAATGTGGTTTTGATCCAACTGCACCAGATTTACACTTAGGGCATACAGTACTTTTACAAAAACTTGCAACATTTCAAAAATATGGAGCAATTGTACAGTTTCTAATAGGTGATTTTACTGCAACAATTGGTGATCCAACTGGTAAAAGTGCTACAAGAAAAGTATTGACAAAAGATGATATTATAAAAAATATTTCATCTTATACAACTCAAGCTTTTAAAATATTAGATGAAAGTAAAACTGAGATAGTTTATAATAATGACTGGTTAGAAAAACTTGGTGCTATTGGTATGCTAGAGTTATCATCAACACTTACAGTTGCTAGAATGTTAGAGAGAGATGATTTTTCTAAAAGATTTGCATCTCAGACACCTATTGCAGTGAGTGAGTTTATCTACCCACTTCTTCAGGGTTATGATTCTGTTCATTTAAAAAGTGATATAGAGATTGGTGGAACTGACCAGAAATTTAATCTTTTGATGGGTCGTCAACTTCAAAAAGTTTATGATGTGAAAAAACAACAAGCTGTTTTAATGATGCCAATTTTAGAGGGTTTGGATGGTGTTCAAAAGATGAGTAAATCTTTGAATAATTATATCGGTGTAACTGATGAAGCAAATGATATGTTCGGAAAAGTTTTAAGTATCTCTGATGATTTGATGTGGAGATTCTATGAGCTTTTAAGTGCAAAAACTTTAGATGAGATAGCACAACTTAAAATTGGTGTGGAGGATGGAACTCTTCATCCTAAAAAAGTGAAAGAGGAACTATCAATGGAGATAGTTGAGCGTTTTCATTCAAAAGATTTTGCGATTTCAGCAAAAGAAGAGTTTGATAAAGTTCATGCAAAAAGTCAAATTCCAACAGATATTCCTGAGTTTTCTTGTGATGGAGAGATTTGGATAGCAAAAGCATTACTAGATTGTAACATTGAGCCATCAACTTCACAAGCAAGAAGAGATATTAAGCAAGGTGCTGTTAAAATAAACCAAGAAAAAATATCAGATATGCAACTACAATTATCAGCTGGAGAGTACATACTTCAAGTTGGAAAAAGAAAATTTGCAAAATTAAAGGTTAATTAAAATGAGTTTCAAATCATTACAAATTGGAAAATATACTATTGAGAAACCTATTGTACAAGGTGGAATGGGTGTTGGTATCAGTTGGGATAAACTAGCTGGTAATGTTTCAAAAGAGGGTGGTTTAGGAGTTATAAGTTCTGTTGGAACTGGATACTATCAAAACAAGGAATTTGCTGGAAAATTAGTTGATGATAAACCTTTAGGTGAAGAAAACTTCTACTCAAGAGATGGTTTTGAAGCGATTATTAAAAATGCAAGAAAAATTTGTGGAGATAAGCCTTTAGCTGCAAATATTTTATATGCAATTAATGGTTATGGTGATGTGGTAAAGAATGCTTGTGAATTAGGTGTAGATATTATCATTACTGGTGCTGGACTTCCAACAAATATGCCAGAGTTTACAGAGGGTTATCCTGATGTTGCTCTTGTTCCTATTGTTTCATCTGCAAAAGCTTTAAAGATTATTTGTAAAAGATGGCAAAAAAGATATAACAAACTTCCTGATGCTGTTGTTGTTGAGGGTCCTAAAAGTGGTGGTCATCAAGGTTTTACTTATGAACAATGCAAATTACCAGAGAATCAACTTGAAAATATTGTAGCTCCAGTTGTTGAAGAAGCAGCTAAGTGGGGTGATATTCCAGTTATTGCTGCTGGTGGTGTTTGGGATAAATCAGATATTGAAGAGATGCTAGCTCTTGGTGCTTCTGGAGTTCAGATGGGAACTCGTTTTATAGGAACTTATGAGTGTGATGCACATGAGAATCTCAAACAAGTGCTTATTGAGGCTAAAGAGGAAGATATTCAGTTGATGAGTTCACCTGTTGGTTATCCAGCACAAGGTGTAGTTAGTAACCTAACTCGTTTAGTTGCTAAGAGAGAGGGTCCAGCTATTAAATGTATCTCTAATTGTGTTGCACCTTGTAAGCGTGGTGTTGAAGCAAAAGAGGTTGGTTTTTGTATAGCAGATAGACTTAGTGATGCTTATCTTGGTAATTTAGAAACAGGTTTATTTTTCTCAGGAACGAATGGTTATAGACTAGATAAACTTATCTCTGTAAAAGAGTTAATGACTAAACTTATAGAGGGCGAATAATTTTTATATGATTCGCTTTTTTTCACTATTATTTATATTTGTTTTATCTCTTAATGCGCTAAGTGATTCCCAGACTTTAAAAAGAGCTAATTCTCTTATGAAAAATGGTAGTAAAAGTGAACAATTTCGTGCATATAATGATTATAAAAATCTATATCTTAGAGCGATAATTTCTGAAAATATTAAATTAAGAAAAGATGCTTTAAAAGGTATTGTTTTAAGTGGAAATCAGCTTCATATTGATGTTGCAAAGTATAAAAAAGAGTTATCATCATATAGATATAAAAAACCTATAAAGAGTGTTTCAAAAAAAGAAAATTCTTCTAAACTTCAATATAAAGTTCCAAAAATAAAAAAAATAAAAGTAAGTTCATCCAATAAATTAAAATCAATTAAATGGATAGAAAAAGATAAATTAGTTTTAAGGTTTGAAAAAAAATTAAATAAAAAAGATGTAAATTTCTTTAAAATAATAAATTCTAAACAAAAAAATTATAGATATGTTTTTGACATACATGGTTCAATGAATAAATTTAAAAAAATAAGAAAAGATAATATTGATAAAATAAAGCTTGCACAATATAGATTAAATACTATTAGGCTAGTTATTCAAGATAACAAAAAAGTTAATGTTAGGTTTAAAATATCTTCTAATAAATTAATTATTACAGTAAAATCAAGTTCAAAACCAAAACCTGTGGTAAAAAATAAAGTTTTTGTAGATAAAAAAATATCACCAAAAAGATTAGATAAGAATAAGGTTATTGTAATCGATACTGGGCATGGTGGTAAAGATCCTGGAGCAATTGGTTACAGAGGTTATAGAGAAAAAGTTATTGTTTTACAAATTGGTACAAAATTAAAAAATATTTTAAAATCTCGTGGATATAAAGTGTATATGACAAGGTATACAGATAAGTTTGTAAAACTTAGTAATAGAACAAAATATGCTAATAGAAAAAATGCAGATATATTCATAAGTATACATGCTAATGCTGTTCCTAAGAGAAATGCTAATAAAACTTCTGGAGTAGAATGCTATTTTTTATCTAAGTCAAGAACTACAAGAGCAAAAAATGTAGCAGCTAAAGAAAATTCAGCTGATTTAAGTGATATGAATTTTTATGGAAAACAAAGTTTTTTAAATACACTTAGCTCACATAATATTGTTGCTTCAAATAAATTGGCAATTGATTTACAAAGAGGGATGTTAGGATCACTTAAAAAAACTTATTCTAAGGTGAAAGATGGTGGAGTAAGAGAGGGACCATTTTGGGTATTAGTAGGTGCAGGGATGCCATCTGTTTTAGTTGAAGTTGGATTTGTAACTAATCCAAAAGAAGCAAGAAGATTGGTAGATAAAAAGTATCAAAATAGATTAGCACATGGACTTGCTGATGGAGTTGAAAGGTATTTTATAAATAATTAATATGAAGATATTTATTTTAATAGTATTATTAAATGTTAGTATATATGCAGAGAATAATAAAAAAAAACAAAAATATGTAGCTAATATTGTGCCTAAAATAATGAGTGTTAAAACTAAAAAAAATAGGTTTTTTTATCTTTTAGTGCCTGCTGTATATAAAGTTTATTATAAATTATTATATCACTATAATAGTGTAAAAAAAGATTTATTAAATGGAACAAATAAAGAGAGAATAGCAATCCTGAAGAAAAAATATAGAGCAAATAGTGATAAAGAGTTACTTGAAGCTTTAAAACCACATCCTATTAGTATAGTTCTTGCTCAAGCATCAATGGAGAGTGCATGGGCTACATCAAGATTCTTTGTCGAAGCAAATAATATTTTTGGGATGTGGAGTGCAAATAAAAACGAACCTAGAATTCCTGCTAATATTCAGAGGGATGGAAACAAAACTATATGGCTTAGAAAATTTAATTCTATTGAGGATAGTGTAAAAGCTTATTATCTTTTAGTGGGAAAAGGGACAGCTTTTAAAGAGTTTCGTAAATTAAGAGTAGAGACTAAAAATCCTTATGAACTTGTTAAGAAGTTAGATAAATATTCTGAAATTGGTGATAAATATGGGGAAGAGTTAAGTCAAATTATAAAACATAATAAACTAGAAAGATATGATATAAAATAAAGAGATGCAAGTAATAGCATCTCTTTATGTTTAAGATTCTAATGCTTGAGCTAAATCAGCTATTAAATCTTTAGAATCTTCAAGCCCACAAGAGATTCTAATAAGTCCTGCAGGAACACCACAAGCTATTAATTCCTCTTGACTTAGTTGCTGGTGAGTTGTTGAAGCAGGATGAGTTATGATAGACTTAGAGTCGCCTATGTTTACAACTAAAGAGTAAAGTTTAGTAGCATTTACCACTTTCATAGCAACCTCAAGAGATTCTAACTCAAAACTTAAAAGTCCAGAACAAGCCCCATTTTCAAAATATTTTTGAGCATTCTCATAGTTTAAATTACTTTTTAATCCAGGATAATTTACTTTTTTAACCTTAGGATGAGATTCTAAAAACTGTGCTAACTCTAAAGCATTTTTAGAGTGTTCTCTCATACGGAGTGAAAGGTGTTCCAAGCCTTGAATAAATAACCAAGAGTTAAATGGTGATGAAACAGCACCTAAATCACGAAGAAGAGAAAGTCTAGCACGGAGTGTAAAAGGTGGTAAGTTTGTATCTGTATAAACTAAACCGTGGTAAGATGGGTCAGGCTCATTGAAGTGAGGGTATCTAGGATTGTTTTTTAGTTTCTCTAAAAGATTTTTTCTTTCAACTAAAATTCCACCAATAGCAAGACCTTGTCCAGTTGTGTATTTTGAAGCACTATGAACTGTAACATCAGCCCCAAACTCAAAAGGGCGACATAAAATAGGTGTTGCTACTGTATTATCTACAACTGTTAAGATTCCGTGCTTGTTAGCAATAGTTGTTATAGCTTCAATATCTGCCACATCAATACTAGGGTTTGTTAATGATTCGAAAAATATAACTTTTGTTTTATTATCTACTAAGTTTTCTATTTCAGATGGGTTGTGAACATCAAAGAATCTTGCTTCTATTCCAAACCTTTTAAGTGTATGGGTATTTAAAGTTAAACTTCCACCATAAAGTTGTTTAGCACAAACTATGTTATCTCCAGCTTCAGCAGAGTTTACTATGGCAAAAAATATAGCACTCATACCACTTGAAGTAGCAATACCAGCTTCACCACCCTCTAACTCAGCAAATCTTTTTTCAAATACATCTGTTGTAGGGTTATTTAAACGAGTGTAGATATTTCCTAACTCTTTAAGGGCAAATAGATTCGCAGCATGTTCAACATCACGAAACTCATAAGCTGTACTCATATAGATAGGAACAGCCATAGTTCCTTGTGAATCTTTGTC
>JAMOPL010000127.1 GCA_027064515.1 Sulfurimonas sp.
TTTATTTTCATCCCAAGAAGCATAACGCTTTGGTTCATTGTTGATTAGATTTCCACGCATTGCGAAAGAAGTAGTAGGTAAAAGTAGTGTGTCTTTGTAGTCCATATGAGCCTCAAAATATTATAAAATTTTCGCATTGTATCTATTCGGTGTTTAAACGGTTCTTTAAAATGATATAATACCAATATAAACTCTCTTAAAAAGGTTATGAGTAAAATGAAATTACATCTAATATTTATTGGTAATATGTTTATATACAATAAGTCTCTTCAAGAATATATAATAAGAAAAATTGAGGATGGAAATGAATTTATAAGTTCTATCACTTATTTTAAAGATGGTGATAATTCTATATTTTTATATTTAGAGGAGGAGTTGAACTCTTCAAATAAAAGTATCATTATTACAAATAAACAAAATTCTGCAACAATTGGAAAATTAATATCAACTGTAACAAGTGATAATCAAGTTTTAAAAGATGGTATGTTAATACCATCAAATGCTCTTATTACACAAGAGCGAAGTTATTTACTTGAATACAAAGATAGTGTTATCAATATAATACAAATTGATGAGATGCAAAAGATGCCAACTATTTTAATTTCAGATGCTATTTCAAGTGAAAAAGTATTTATTTTTGGAGAGGAAAAAGATAATGCTATCGCCTTATTAGAACCTATTGCTCAAACATATGAAGTGAATATTGAAGTTATTGTAATTGTAAATGGTTTTTTAAAAGTAAATGCATTTAGTAAGAAGTATGGGAATTTATCAAAATTTATAAATTATGCAAAACACTTACTTCCAAGAAAATTAATACATACTTCAAATATAATCACACACATAATAGATAAACTATCAAAAGATAGTAAGAAAATAACATTTGCCGAGAGTTGTACAGGTGGATTGATGAGTTATTATCTTACAAAAGAAAATGGTGCATCAGAGATACTAGATGGTTCTTTAGTTACTTATTCTAATAAATTAAAAGAAAATTGGTTAGCTGTAAGTAAAGAAGTTATAGAGAGTGAAGGGGCAGTTAGTTCAGATGTAGTTAGTGAAATGAGTGATGGTGCTTTAAATGTTAGTGATGCTGATTATAGTATAGCTATTAGTGGAATCGCAGGAGATTTTGGTGGGACTAAAGATAAGCCAGTAGGTACTGTTTATATTGGAGTGCGAACTAAAGATGAGCATATTGAAGAACATTTAGTATTATTTGGAGACAGAAATTATGTACAGCATCAGAGTGTATTACATGCACTAAAAATGCTTATAAATATAGATAAAAATCAATTTTTCTAAATTTTTTTAAAAAAAGCTTGACATTGAATTTGAATTTGTCTATAATTCCGTCAACAAACAAAACAGAGATGATTTGTTTAGAAAATGTCTTGTTAGCTCAGCTGGTAGAGCACGTCACTTTTAATGATGTGGCCGATGGTTCGAATCCATCACAGGACACCATTTAGACTAAATTATATATATGCGGTGGTAGTTCAGCTGGTTAGAATATCTGCCTGTCACGCAGAGGGTCGCGAGTTCGAATCTCGTCCACCGCGCCATATATTTAGTCGATTTAATGGGCGTTTAGCTCAGTTGGTAGAGCGCTACCCTTACAAGGTAGATGTCACAAGTTCGAGTCTTGTAATGCCCACCATTTTAATTATTTGCACTTCAGCTTTTAACTCATGTACTTTAGTACACTTCGTTGAAAACTTCAGCACAATTATTTTAAAAAAGTTTCAAAAGTTTTGTATCTTTAAAATACAGCATTGACAAACCATTTGTTTTTGTGAATGAAAGTGACCCTTTCGTCTAGTGGCCAAGGACACTATCACTTCATGGTAGGAACGGAGGTTCAAATCCTTTAGGGGTCGCCAATTATTGGTGTTCATAAAGTCATAAATGGGCGTTTAGCTCAGTTGGTAGAGCGCTACCCTTACAAGGTAGATGTCACAAGTTCGAGTCTTGTAATGCCCACCATTTAGTGACAAGTTTTACTTTTGTAAAACATCTTTTCAATACAATATAGGTGCGGTGGTAGTTCAGCTGGTTAGAATATCTGCCTGTCACGCAGAGGGTCGCGAGTTCGAATCTCGTCCACCGCGCCACCTATTTTTTTCATTAAATTATTTATTATTATTATTTTCTTTAAATTAGACTTATTGAAATTTATATTTTATTTTTATTTGACAGATTCTATCGAATCTGCCCATTTCCATATATTTTAAACTTATAAGTAGTTAGTCCCTCTATACCCATAGGTCCTCTTGCATGAAGCTTATTTGTACTAATTCCAACTTCTGCTCCAAAACCAAATGCACTACCATCTGTGAATCTTGTTGAAGCATTAACATAAACTGCTGCAGCATCAATCGCATTTAAAAACTCTTCAGCAGTTGTTATATTTTCTGTGATGATTGCTTCTGAATGCCCTGAACCAAATTTAACAATATGCTCAATAGCTCCATTTACACCATCTACAATTTTAATATTTAAAATATTTGCTAAGTATTCAGTATTATAATCTTCATCTGTTGCTAATTCAATATCTAAAATATCTTTTGTTTGTAAACATCCTTTTAGTTGAGTGTTTTCTTTATCAAACTCAGTTTTTAGAAGAGGAAGAGCAATTGATGCAATATTATTGTCTACTAAAAGAGTTTCCATTGCATTACAAACTCCTGGTCTTTGAACCTTTGCATTTATAGCAATAGCGATAGCATCAGTTAATTTTGCATCTTTATCTATGTATGTATGGCACTGACCTTTATCATGTTTAACAACACTAACTGTGGCATTTTCACTAACATACTTAATTAGTCCTGCTCCACCACGAGGGATAATCAAATCAACATACTTATCCATTTTAATAAGTTTTGCAACACCCTCTCTTGAAGAATCTGGAATAAGTGAAATTAGAGATGGTGGTAAATCATTTGCAATCAAAACATCTTTTAAAACACCAGCAATAGCTTTGTTTGAGTATTCAGCCTCTTTTCCACCTTTTAGTACACAAACATTTGAACTTTTAAAACATAAAGCTGCCGTATCTGATGTAACATTTGGACGAGATTCATAAATGATTCCAATCACACCAATTGGGATACTAACTTTTTCTATCTTTAAATCATCTTCAGTTACCCAACCATCAAGAACACGACCAACAGGTTCTTTTAACCCTGCTATCTCCTCTATTGCAACTGCCATAGAATCTATACGATTCTCATCTAAAAATAGTCTATCCATAAGAGCAGATGAGAGATTGTTTTCTTTTCCTGCACTCATATCTTTTGCATTTTCTATTTTTAATATTTCTGTACTATCTCTAAGAGCTTTTGCCATCTCTTTTAAGATTTTATTTTTTTCACGACCACTAATTGTTGCCAATACTCTACTTCCACTTTTTGCTTCTTCTAAAAATTTTTCCATTCTTATGCCTTTATATAACTATAACAGTAATCTGTAACAGTTTTTATTTTCAAATTAAAAGATGAATTTGCAGGTAGATTAAAACTCTCAGGTGTTTCTAGTTTTATCATTTTAGTTTCCTTTATTGTTGTTTTTTTTTGTAAAAAGAGTACCCTTATTGTGTACCCCATCTATTAAATACTCTCTTGCAGAAGTTAAATCATAGCCATTACATAAAAACATCTCTCTATTTTTACTCATAATATACTCAGCTGCTTTAAGTTTTGTAACAATCCCTCCTGTAGCAAACTTAGAGTTTGGAGTATGTTTTTGCTTTAATTCATCAGGTTTTATCTCTGTAACAATTTTTCTAATTTTTGCTTTAGGATTATCCTTTGGATTTGTATCAAAATAACCATCAATATCACTTAAAATCACAAGAAGATCTGAATCTGTATAATGTGCTACATGAGCCGATAATTGATCATTATCTCCAAAAAGCTGATCAGGAGTTGTTGAAATATCATTTTCATTTACAATAGGTAAAATATCATTTTTCAAGGTTCTATCAATAATATCTTGAAAAATTTTAGTATGTACTCTAGAGTCAAAATCTTCCTCAGTTAAAAGAATTTGAGATATATTTACATTAAATATATCAAATTTATTTTTATAAGAACTCATCAATATAGGTTGTCCAACTGAAGCTAAAATTTTTTTACTAGTGGGAATATTTCTATCTAATTGGAGAGCTGTATATCCAGCAGCAACAGCACCAGAAGAAACAAGTATTACCTCATATTTTTTTCTGGCTTCTGCTATTAATGAAACTAAATTCAACATCCTCTCTTTTGCAATAACCGTTGTTTCTGTTAATACGCTACTACCAACTTTAAAGACTATTCTTTTCATTAGATTCCTTTTGTTTTGAATTCCATTATAGCATTTTTTATAAATCATACAAAATTCTAATATAAACACAATAATGATATACTAACATAAAAAATTTAGGACTATTATGAAAAAAACTATTACTTTTATTGGAAATGGGAATATGGCATTGAGTATTGCTCAAGGGTTAAAAGAAAATTATAAAATTGAAATGGTTGGTCGAAGTTTAGAAAAACTAGAGAAGTTTGAAAATAAGCTTGGTGTAAAAATTGAAAAAGCACTTATGAATGGTTTCGATATGAGTGATAAAGCAATTTTATTATGTGTTAAACCTGCTAATGTTGAAGAGATTTCAAAGATTCTAAAAGGTCAAGCTAGAGTTATGTTTTCAGTTTTAGCTGGAACAAAAGTTGAAAAACTAAGAGAGAATCTAAAACCTCATGCTGTTGTGAGAACTATGCCAAATCTTGCGGCTAGTATTGGTCGTTCTATGACAACTCTTACTGGTGATAAAGAGTTTAGAGTAGAAGCTGAAGAACTTTTAGGGGCAATTGGATCAACTTTATGGTTATCTAGTGAAAAAGAGTTAGATATTGCTACTGCTTTAGCTGGAAGTGGCCCAGCATATTTGGCATTGATAGCTGAAGCATTAACTGATGGTGCAGTGAAGCAGGGGATGAAAAGGGCAGAAGCTATGGAAACAATGAGAGGTCTTTTTGGTGGTTTTGGTGAACTTATACAAGAGATTCATCCTGCTTTATTAAAAGATGCTGTTATGAGTCCAGGTGGAACTACTGCTGCTGGATATGGTGCATTAGAGGATGGAAATGTTAGAAGTGGGTGTATTAATGCAGTAGAGACTGCATATAAAAGAGCAACTGAACTTTAGTTCAGCTACTCTTTAGTAAATTATAGAAATTTTAATATCTCTTCTTCAATATCTTCTTTTTCTATTACAGTATCATGAATAATCTTTTTAGTAAATAACTCTTTTATCATAGTTGGAATCTCAACATTAGCTTTTTTAGATATAGATTCTAGAGCTTTAATATCTTCTGTATCATTTTCTCCAGTCAGTGCATTTGCTATTACAGGTGAAAATTTTGTCCATTCTGCTGTTGAATAGATAATAGTTTTGATATTTGGATTTGATTTTGTTTTATATGTTTTAAAACAAGTTGCAGTGTGAGGATCCATTAAGTACCCATCTTCAAATACTGATTTGATATATGATTTCCCCTCATCATCACCACAAAAATCAGCAATAAAAATCTCTTGTAGTTTTGCTAATTCTGAAGCTCTTAAAGTATATATATTATCTTTATCAAGGTTCTCCATCAGTTCCCTTGTTCTATCTGCTCCATAAAGACTGAATAAAACTCTCTCAACATTAGAAGATTTTAAAATATCCATAGCTGGAGATGTTGTTAATTTTAATTCAGAATCTCTAATATCATAAATTCCAGTTTGAATAAGACGAGTTAGAATATTATTCTCATTAGATGAGATAACCAACTTCTCAACTGGAAGTCCCATCTCTTTTGCATAGAATCCACCAAGTACATTACCGAAGTTTCCACTTGGAACATTTAAGTATACTTTTTCACCAATCTCTATACCATTTTGTCTAACTAATTCAAGATAATTATGAATGTGATAAACTATTTGAAAGATAATTCTTCCAAAGTTTACAGAGTTTGCTGCTGATAAAGATATATTTTTCTCATTAAGATTATTTTTAAAGTTTTCAGATGCTAAAAGAGTTTTTAATGCACCTTGAGCATCATCAAAACTACCTTTAATTCCAATAACTTTTAAATTGTCAGCATCTTCTGTAACCATTTGAAGTCTTTGAACATCTGATGTCCCATTAGCTGGATACATACAAACAACTTTAACATTTTTTTGATTTTTAAATGTTTCTAGTGCTGCTGGACCTGTATCACCACTTGTTGCAGCTAAAATTAGATAATTTTCATCTTTTTTTTGGGCAATAGAAGATAAGATTTTACCAAAAGGTTGAAGTGCCATATCTTTAAATGCACGAGTTGGACCATGATAAAGTTCACTTACATATAAATTTTCTTTTAGTTTTATTACTGGAACGGGATTTGAAGAATCATCAAATTTATCATAAAGTGATAAGGCTTCATCAATTACATTTTGTTCTATATCTATTTCAAAACGATTAAGTAAATCAGATGCCAACTCTTTATATGATGAGTTTAAATGTTTATTTAAAAATTCAATACCTAAATTTGGTAAAGTTTCTGGTACATAAAGACCACCAAAAGATGCGATTGGAGCTAAGATAGCTTCTGAAAAAGTAACTGTTTTAGGAGTATTTTTAGCTACCCCTCTAGTTTGAATAAAGTTCATTGTTTTCTCTATTTTTAATTTTTGAAATTATATCAAAATAGAGATTATTTAAAAAGTCTTATTGGATTTATATGATACGATTTTTGAGTAACTTCAAAAATTAGCTCATCAGTAACACGCCCAATTGCATATCCTTTTTTAATTTTTTTACCTTTTCTTATATTTGGAGATATTTGTGATAGATTTGCATATATTGTATGAAGTCCATTTTTATGTTCAATAATTACAATATTATTTAAAACAGCAGTTTTATCAGCATAAATTACTTTACCATTAAATACAGTTTTTACTTTTGCATTTGATTCATTAGGTTTTAGTGATATCGATTCGTTAAATATTTTTATTCCATATATAGGGTCAGTGTAGGTCCCATACTTTTTTGTAATTTTATATGAACTCAATGGTGCTATTGTTTTTTTACCTTTATATTTTTTTGTTTTTACAACCTTATAACTGCTTCCATGTTTTTTAACAGTTGGTAGATTCTTAGATGAAATAGTTGTTTTTTCAGCAAATGCTTTCCTTCTTGCTTTTTCTTCCCTCGCTTTTTTTTCATTATCTATTTTAATAATATTTAATTTAGCTAATGTTTTTTTGAGTGCATCTTGTTTTTTTATAAGATTTTTCAACTCTTTTTTATATGCATTTTTGTCTTTATTTAATTTTATAAGTAGTTTTTTATTTTTCTTTTGTATATAGATAACTGTTTTTCTTTTTTTATCAATATTTGAAATAGCAACCTCTAAATTAGCTGTACGCATATTAAGTTTATCTATATTTTTTGCATTTAGATAAAATCTATTATTAAGTTTGTTCGCTTTATTTTTTGATTCTAGTAGCATATGTTTCAATACTTCAAACTCTATAAGGGAGTCTGTATCTACTGCATTTTTTTCTTCAAGAATAACTGATAATGAAACGCTTTTAGCAATCATAAATACTAAGTCACCTTCAATACTATTTTGTTTTAATTTTAGATTAGAGTTATATTTTTTTAGTATTTTTAACTCTTTAATATTATTTTGATAATTAACCTCTTTCTCTAGAAGTTTTTTTTGTATATTTTTTAAGATAATATTTTGTTTTTTTATTACCAATTTTTGTTTTAGTATAGCTTTTGCAGTTTTAGATAATTTTTGATTTACTGATTTATATGATTTAGAAGATAAATCTAATTTCTCAGAAGTTTTTTTTATATCTTTAACTGTTGTAGAGGCAGATAAAATAATAGTTATACTAAATGTTAGGAAAAATAATAAACGAATCATACCTCTTCTTTATGCCCTATAACTATCATTATAGCTAGTAGTATAGATAATGAAATTGCAGTTGTAAATAATATTGCAAAATCATAAATATTGTCAAATATAATAATATTTATACCGATATTATTCAAATACTCTTGTATTAATACACTATTTGAAAGATATGAAAAAATCATAAATATTAACACACTAGAGATGATAGCATCTACAATAGCTAATCTAAATAAAACTGCTGAACTAAGCCATATAGGGGAACCAAATAAGCCCATAATGTTCATTCTTTCGCTATGTTTAAATTGCCAGATTCTAAGCTCTTTTAAAATCAATAATGTAGTAACTACAAATATAGTTCCTGCAAATATAGAGATGATATTTTTCAATAATAGTAGAAGTTTATATGTTATATTATGATTAGTAGCGAAATCTTCTACTTTTGTTATTGCTCTATTTTTAAGTAAATCTTTTGTAAGTTTTTTAATCTCATTGGGAGTAGGGTAGTGTTTCATTTTTAATTTATAAAATTTTGGTAATGATAGTTTTAACAACTCTATATTTTTAGCACCCATATTAGCATTTAGTCTTTTTATTACTGAATCAGGTTTTAGTTCTGTATATGTATTTATTAAAGGGTTAATTGCTAGAATTGTATCTTTTGATAATTGTTTTTGACTTACAATAACAACAGAGTAATTTGTTGCTAAATTTTCTTTATATGAATCTACAGCTCTGTCTATAATAATAAAAATTTGAATAGTAAATAGTATACTTAATAATGCGATTACAAGAGAAAAATGGTTGCTAATTGACTTCATGAATAGTTCCAAACTCTATGTGAAAATGTTTATAATCAATATTCATATTTTCAGGTATATGATGTGTTACAACAATAACAGTAGTATTTAGTTGGTTGTTAGCACCCTCTAAAAGATTCCAAATAAGTTGAGATGAATACTCATCTAGATTACCAGTAGGCTCATCAGCTAAAATTAAAATAGGGTTATGTGACAATGCTCTAGCCATAGCAACTCTTTGTTGCTCCCCACCACTTAATTCAGGGGGATATTTACCAGCTTGGTGTTTTAATCTTACATGTTTGAGTAGGCTATCAACCTGTGTTAGAGATACTGCTTTTTCATATCCATTAATTATGAGTGGTAACATAATGTTTTTTTCTACTGTCCACTCTTTTATAAGTTTGTAGTCTTGAAATACTATACCAATATGTTTTCTTAATAGGTTTCTTTTTGAAGTTGAAACTCCATTTAGTTCAACTCCTCCAACAATAAGACTTCCTTGTTGTGGTTTTAGTGCTCCATACAAAGATCTTAGTAGTGTTGACTTGCCACTACCACTTGCCCCTGTTATAAAAACAAATCCACCAGAGTTTATAGAAAAATTTACTTTATTTATAATATTTTCATTATCAGTATATGAAAGAGATAAATTATTAGCAATTATAACTTTATCCATTAATAATCCCATCTAAAAAATTATGTGCCCTTAAATTAGATTTTGTTTTTAATGGTGCTTGTGGATAATAAGATATAGAATCTTCTATAATTACATACAGGTGTTCAGGTCTATCAAAACTACCCATAGATAATCGAAGCATAGTTCCATTTTGTGTTGTATAAACTCTTTCAAAATGGATAAATCCACCATCAAATTTTTTAGTAACTCCATGAAGTTTTAGTATTTTAGAATTTTCAGATTTAAAATCATTAAATTTAAAACTACCGTTTAATGAGATTGGTTCAGAATCTTCCTCATTTATCATTGTTAGATCATAAATATTTTTTTCCATTTTTTTCCATCTATCTTCATATTTGGAACTGATAGCTATCTCTTTATTTTTAGATATATTTAGAGTTGTTTTCTTAAATGCAATAAATGTTTCATATGAGTAAGCATAGTAATTTTCACTATCCGTACGAAGTTCTAGTTTTCCATCAACTCTTAAAACTCTATTTGCCTCTTCAATAAAACTTGTTGATATAACTCTACGATGTGGTTTTTTATCCCAAGGAACAGGAAAATGCACATATATTTTTTCAACAATATTAGATGGTACAAGCTCCATAAATAGTCTCGCATCATAATCAAGAATTAAAAGATTATCTAAGTTTTGAATAGTTATCTGTTTTAATACTTGTAAAATTGAAGCTCTATGAATCTCAATACCTATATATAGTGTATCTGGATTATTTTGTGCTTGGTGAAGTAGATGTCTACCAGAACCAAAGCCAACTTCAATAGATACTTTTTTATCTTTTGGAAAATTTGATGCAAAGTACTCTATATTTTTAAGAGCTGTAACCTCTTCTAAATGTATATTTTTTTGCATATCAGGCACATTAGAAGAGATAATATTTAACTCTGCCAGTTTTGCATAAGAGAGCAGGGCTTTATGCACATTATAAATAGAAGCAGGTCTTGTAAGTTTATCAGATTTTAATAGTGATCTATTCTCTTCAGCTTTAAGTAGTAAAAAGAACTCATCATTCTCAACTTTTACGGAAATTAACTTTTCATCAGAATGATTAGAGTTCTCAGCTATAAAATTAAACTCTACACCCTCGTAGCTTTGAGGAAACTCTATCTCTTTAAATTTTTCAATATGTAAATGTGGCATTAAATCTCACTTAAATCTATATCATTTATTGGTGTAACAATACTTTCTTTTGGTATATCTGTTTTAATTACATTATTTTCAGTTTGTATAGTTTCTTGATATTTATCTGTTTTACTAGAATCTATTTTACCCTGATTTTTTAATGTTTTTACTTGAACTTCTATACTAGGCTCTGATTTTATTCCAAATTCATCTACACTATAAATCTGATACGAATAGCTAGAATCTGGTAAGATATTAGAATCTATATAATGTGTAGATTTTATATTTGTAAATTCCTCTTTATCACTACTTATCCAGCTATTATTACTTTTCTTAAGAACTATATAGCTTTTAACTCTTTTATCAGTGTTTTTCCATTTAAGTTTAACCTTATTGTTAACAATAGTTGCTTCAAGCATTGATGGTGCAGTAGGTTTGATAAGAGTTATACCTTGAATTGATAAATCTTTATAGTTACTTTCCAATCCATCTTTATCAACAACACTTACACGATAAAAATATATTTTTCCATCTTTATCTATCTCATCAACATAATAATTATTTGGTGTTTTTACAATTAAGTCATACCAAATACTTGTACTACCTGAACGATAAATATTATAGTTGGCAAAATCTTTTATATCAGTTTTTTCCCAAGATAGTTCAATTCTTTTTGGTAAGTTTTTTGATGCTTTGATTTGTACTAGAGACTTTGGCAAAGGTTTAGTTACAATTGTAACAACTTTACTAGGATTTGAAATCATATCATCATAAGTTAAAACTCTAATTCTATATTTATAAACAAAATTATCTTTTAAATCAGAATCTATATATTCAGCATTTAATCTACCATTAATAGTTGCTAGACTTTTCCAATCATCATTTTCAAGTGTCATTCTTTCTAATAGGTATGCTTTTACTTTTTGGTTACTATGTGGTCTCCAAATAATTTTAGCACTTCTTGGCATATTTTTTGTAGCATGTATCCATGCTACTGAATTTAAAGCAGCTAATGAATTTACTGTAATTATTTTACTTTTTTGAGATTGAGAATCTTTAGAAAATGTTCTGAAATAATAACTGTATTTAGAGTTAGGATTTATTTCATTATCTACATAATGTGTAATAAAACGACTATTTAAAGTTGTATGATACTTATATGTTGGATCTTTATCGCCTAAAACATCTTTATATATATATATACCATCCACTCTAGGGTCTGTTATCGTTTTCCATTCAAAAGCTATGGCATTCATATCTGAATATACACCATTTTGAGTAAGCTCAACTACTTGAAGAGTAGAATCAATAGTTGAATCATTTTCTGGTTTTGGGCTTGTGTTTACACAGCCACTAAATAGTAGTAGTGAAACTGTGTACAATGTAGTTAGTGTCCATAACTTCATTAATTTGCTCCATATTGAATTTTTTATTAATATATTGTTCCATTGTAGTATCGAAATTAGCAACAAAAGAGAGTGCTTCTTTTGTTGTTGGATGGATAAAATGTATCTCTCTTGCGTGAAGCAAAATACGTTCCGATTTTTCTTCTTTAGGGCTTGTAGCATAGATATGATCACCAATTATATGACGATTTATATTTTCTAAATGAACACGAATCTGATGAGTTCTACCAGTAAAAAGTTTACAAGCAACTAATTGATTTTTTTCATCAGTAGATAGGGCAAGTGATTTAAACTGAGTTTTTGCATATTTTCCAGTTTCAACACAAGCCATTTTTAAACGATTGTTTGCACTTCTACCTATATTTTTTTCTATTGTAGTTATATCATCTTTAAGTGGTGGATTTATTACAGCAATATAATAGCGACCCATGCTTTTATCTTGAAGTTGTTGTGATAAAAATTCATGAGCATCATTGTTTTTTGCAACAACCATAGTTCCACTAGTACCCTTATCTAATCTATGCACGATACCATTTCTTTCTTCTCCACTTATAGTAGAGAGTCTAATCCCTTTGTGTTTTAGCCAATCTACTAAAGTAGCATCTTTTACACTTGGAGCAGGGTGCACAGTAACTCCACTAGGCTTGTTTATAACTAAAACATCATCATCTTCAAATAAAATCTCAACATCAAAATCTACTTTTAATGCAGGTTCTTTTTTAGGAGATGGGAATTCAACTTTTACAGTTTGGTTTATTTTTAGTTTTACACCAGGTCTTTTAACCTGTTTTTCATCTATAAATACACAACCTTGTTTTATTAATCCAACTATTTGTGATCTTGTTTGCCCTATTTGAGTAGATAAAAAAGTATCTAACCTTTCAACCTCTTGAGAAACATAGTTTTTTACTTCATTCATTATTAACCTTTATGTTACAATTCCTAAAAATTATTATTTGGTGGAAAATTTGTGGAGATTTGATAAGCGTATTTTAGCACAATTTGATTTTATTTCAATCATATTAATCATTCCTATCGTAATTATATCACATTGGCTTATTGGTGAGGTTGTTTCATCCCTTGCACAGAAGCAAAGTGCCTATGTTGGTGTGGCTATTTTTGTATTTATATTTGTGTTTTTTCTACCGATTCGTAGAATGAGTTGGCTTATACCTTTATTATATTGGCTAAACATCTCTCTTCTGTTAGCCGTAGAGTTTTTTGGACATGCAAGATTGGGTGCTCAAAGATGGATAGATATACCATTTATAAATGCAACAATTCAACCATCAGAGTTTATGAAACCAGCTTTAATTCTGATGTTAGCTTATCTTATACATAAAAAACCACCACCTATTAATGGATATCATATAAAAGATTTTTCTATTCTTAGTTCTTATATACTTTTACCTTTTTTTCTTATAGCTAAAGAACCTGATTTAGGAACAGCATTAGTTCTTATTATAATAGCTTATGGAATACTCTTTTTTATAGGAGTTCATTGGAAAATATGGGCTTTTATACTTGTGACAGTTTTAATATCATCACCCTTAGCCTATAAGTTTTTACTACATGATTATCAAAAAGTAAGAATAAAAGATTTTGTAAGTGAAAAACCATCGTATCATGTACAGCAGTCAATAATTGCTATTGGTTCTGGTGGATTATTTGGTAAAACTAAAGATGAAGCTACTCAGACACAAATGAGATTTCTACCAATTGCAACAAGTGATTTTATTTTTGCTTTTTTAGTAGAAAGAACAGGTTTTTTAGGTGCCTTAGGAGTTGTTCTTATTTATGTAATGCTTATTTTACATCTTTTGAGTCTTAGTGTTTATAATAAAGATTACTATATTAAAGTTGTAACTATCGCAATCTCCTTTATGATATTTATCTATATGGGTGTAAACATCTCTATGACGATAGGGTATGCTCCTGTTGTAGGAGTTCCATTACCAATGTTTAGTTATGGTGGAAGTAGCTTTTTAAATTTTATGATACTATTTGCGATTATGCAGAATCTGATAACATTTAGGTATAAAGATATGTATGATAATAGAGGGACAAAAACTTTTAGGTAGTAATTTTATTAATTTCAAAAGATAAAAGAGAGTCTATTTTCCCTTTAATTTTCTTTTTAAATTAACTCTGTTTTCTAGAATTTTTGCCTCATCTAAAACTATTTTGATAGCTTCTTCTTCATTATAATTACAAAGTTTTGCATACTCTTTTGCAATAAGTACTAAATCATTTTTATCTTTTGCCCAAAATTTGTTGAAGTTTTTTAGTCCATCATTTGCAGATATAGTTTTAAATTCCATTCTATTAATATCTACAAGTGAAAATTTATATTTAGAATCCTCTTTAGTTATAAGAATATTTCCAAGTGAATAATCAACATGCCAAACACCTTTTTGATGAATCTCATAAGTAAATTTTGTAAACTGTTTTAAAATTTCTTGATGATTTTCTACTTTATGGTGAAAAACTTCTCGAATTGTTACATCATAAGCTTCATACTTTGATATAAAATAACTTTCTTTGAGTAAACCTAGAGAGAAAAACTCTATAATAGCGATAGGCTTAGGTGTGTTTACATCTAACTTTTGTAGTTTTATAGCATTGAGATAAGATTTTTTTGCTTTCCCATCTCTTATATAGCTATAAGCGATTCGATTAATTATATGAGGAATTTTAAAAGCTTTTACAACACATTTAATCCCATTTAACTCAATGATTTTCAATTCATTTCTTGCTTTATGAATACTGTTATCAGTATCATTAAAAATAGATTTTATATTTAAAAGATCATTTTTAAAATGTTCATAATTAGTGTTTATTCTGTATTTAAAACTCATAAGAGCTACTTAAGTATTTTAGGTATTTGAGTGTTGTTTTCATCAAAAGAGAGTTTAAGTATCCCTGCTAAACCAGAAATATCTGAATCACAAACGAAGCAATCCTCTTTTTTATTGAACTTTTTATATTTATTTTCATAACCCATAAGGTAACTCAACATTTTTGAGATTTGATAGTGTGATATATAATCAAATTTTGTAAATTTATCAGTAATATTTTTAGCACCATTTATTGAATAAACAAAAAATGGAACTTGATATACAGAATCATAATCTAGTCTTCCATGACCATGTCTGCTACTATCTCCAATATTTGTAGCATGATCAGATGTAAAAACAAAGTAGGTAGGTTTATCTGTTTTAGATTTGATTTTTTCTATAATTTTAGAAAAAACATAATCTGTATATAAAATAGAGTTTTGATACTCTAGAGTATTTTGTAAAATTGTTTTATCTGTTGTATTCTCTTTTGTGAATACTTCAAACTTTTTAGGGTAATCAACTTTAAAAGGTGTATGTGAGCCTCTTTGGTGAAGTACTATAAAATTAGACTTTTTAAAATCAATTTTATCTATTGTTTCAACTAAAAACATATCCAAAGCAGCTGTGTTAACATCTTTTGTTTTTGCTGTTCCATCTATATAATTATCAATATATGAAGGGCAAAGATAACCTTTTAGTTGAGCAAGTTGATCTTGTGCCTGAGCACTATAAAAATAGGTTTCAAATCCATTCTTACTAGCCATCTTAAATAGGCAAGTGTTTGTTGAGATTATTTGTGGTACTCCATCAGGTTTTTTAATCATATTGAAAAATGATGGAATTGAAACATCTGTAACTACTCCAGAAGCGATAGCTTTTTTATATATAAAGTTTGGAGAGTTTTTTATAGAATCTAAATAAGGTGTTGTTTTAATCTTGTAATCATAAAGTGACATATATTGATTATGTAGAGATTCCCCCATAATCATTACAATATTTATATCTGGATTCTTTTCAATTATGGTTGGTGTTTCTACTATGGGCTGTTCCAATCCACTATTTCCTGAAAGTTTTTTAGGCATAATATTTCCAAAAAGATAGGAGAGTGTAGTTACTGTATTTTTAATAGCATAATATTCCATATTTGGTCTTGCACCTTTTTTAGAATCTTTTATAAAATTTTTCACAGGCATAGAGATTAAAAATATAATTAGAATAATTCCTAAATAAGGAATTTTAGCTCTATCATCTTTTAAGTTTTTAAGAATGAAATAGATTCCAATAGAGACAATAGCCATTAAAGTTGTAGGAACAATTCCTATTGTTGCAACTGTTTTAAAGGTATCAAATGTTTCTTGGAATTTTGTGAAAAATAGATAATACTCAAGAGGAAAAATCCATGTGCCAAAATAAGAGAAATGCATAAATTGGAACCATACGAATGTGATTAAAATAGCATAGGCAATGGAGATTGCTCTTTTACTCATAAGGGATAAAATTAAAAAATTTATAATTAGATGTTCAGCAAAACTTTTAGGAGTAAGATTAAAAACTAAAATATCGTTGTATATTCTATAAATCTGTTCAGTAGTTATAAAAAGTAAACTAATCAATAGAGATATAGTTAAATTATAGAGAATATTTTTGTATATTTTTTTCATTGTTTGCCTTATGAATTGTGGGATAAGTTTGGAATTATATTAAAAAATTCCTTAATGAAACCACAGATAAAAATGTGATAGAATAGGCTTATGAAAATTACAGCAAATATTATTACATTAAATGAAGAAAAAAACATTGAAGCAGTTATAAAATCAGTTCAAGAGGTTTGTGATGAGGTGCTTGTTGTTGATTCTTTAAGTACAGATAGAACTTGTGAAATTGCCGAATCTTTAGGAGCGAAAGTTATCCATCAAAAGTACTTAGGCGATGGCCCTCAAAAAGCTTTTGGTACTCCATTAGCTAAGTATGATTGGATATTGAGTATTGATGCTGATGAGAGACTAGATTTAAATGCAATAGAAGAGATAAAAAAATTAAAACTTGAATCAACAATTTATGATGCTTTCTCTTTTGCTAGAAAAACATATATAGGAAAAGAGTTTATAAAACTTTGGTATCCAGATAGAGTTACAAGGCTTTATAATAGAACTAAATGTCAGTATACAGTCGAGGGTGGACATGCTAAGGTGGATACTCAAAATGTAGAAGATTTAAAAGCTGATATGCTTCACTACTCTTATGAAAATTATTCTGAAATGATTAAGGTTAGTCATAAATTTATAACAAGAGGTGCAAGAATCTCTTATGAATCTGGGAAAAGAGTTTCATCTTTTGACCCATTTTTACATGGAATAGGTGCTTTATTTAAAGCTCTTATATTAAAAGGTGGTGCTTTTCATGGGGTAAATGGTTGGAATGTTGCTGTTGTGTCTGCTTTTAGTTCATATATGAAGTATGCTTTGATATTAGAGATGCAAACAAATGAGTAAAATAAAAGTAATTGAGCTTTGTTTATCTCCTGACTTAGGGGGATTGGAACTATATATGATTAGTACAGCGAAACTATTGAAAAATGATTTTGAAGTATTATCAATAATCAATAAAGATTCTAAAATTTCAAAATATTATGATGAGAATGATAGATATAGAGAGATTGAAAGAAAGTCATCTTTTTTTATGTTTGGTGGTGCTAGAAAATTGGCAAATATTATAGATGAAGAGGGTGTGAAGATTATTCATATACATTGGACTAAAGATATACCTTTTGTTGTTTTAGCAAAATTACTATCAAAATCAAAACCTAAAATAGTTCAAACTAGGCATATGACAATGACAAGATTCAAAGATGATTTTTATCATAAGTTTTTATATAAAAATCTTGATTTAATTTTGGCTGTAACAAAACAGGTAAAAGAACAATTAGAAAAGTTTATTCCCAATGAGATTAGACCAAAAATTGAACTTTTATATGCAGGTGTTAAAAAACAAAAAGCTCTTTGTGGAATAGATGTGGAAAATTTAAGATCTGAATTAAACTTTAGTAACACAAGTTTTAATATTGGGATGGTAGGTAGAATAAATGAGGCTAAAGGGCAATATTTACTTATAAAAGCAGTGGATATTTTAATTAAAAAAGGGATTGATGTAAAAGCTTATTTTGTAGGTAATCCGATGGAGAAATCTTATCTTGAAGAGTTAAAAAATGATGTAATATCTAAAAATTTAGAAAATAATATACATTTTTTAGGATTTATGAAAAATCCACATAATTTTTATCAGATTTGTGATTCAATTGTTTTAGCATCTAAAAGGGAAACATTTGGTTTGGTATTAGTTGAAGCGATGGGGATGCAAACTGCTGTTATTGGCTCAAATAGTGGTGGGGTTGTTGAGATAATTGAAGATAAAAAAACTGGTTTGTTATTTGAAGTAGAGAATGAAAATAGTTTGGCAGATAAAATACAATTTATGATTGAGAATTTAGAATTGAAAAAAGAGATGGAATCTTTAGCAGTAAAAAAATGTGAAGAGTTATTTGATGAAGAGAAACAATATAAAAAAATAAAAACTATATTTAAGAAGTTAATATGAGTAAGAAAAATACAGCTGTAATTTGTTTGTCACCTGTAAATGGTGGGATGGAATTAGCATCGGTAAAACTAGCTAGAATCTTATCTGGAGATGTTAGGGTAGATTTTATCGCTAAAAAAGATAGTTATATAGAAAAAAAAGCTGATAATGATTTTTCAAAAAATGGTATAGAACTTCATACAATAGATTTTAAAAAATATTTTAGTTTACATTTGATAAAAAAAGTAAGAGAGATATTGATACAAAGGGAGATAAAAAATATAATCTTTCTTGGAGCTTCAGAGATGAAGTCTCTTTATTTTGCAACATATGGTTTAGATATTAATTTTATAATCAGACAAGGTTCAAAAAAAACAACTACAAAGAAAGATATTTTACACAAACTTTTTTATAGTGATGTAAATTATTTTGTTGGAAATTGTGAATATATAAAACAAAATATTATTGATATATTGCCGATTCCAAAAGATTCTAGTGTAGGTAGAATCTACTCATCATTAAAAATAGATGGGGGGATTCAACAAAGTTCTTATCAAGATAAATTGAAAATAGTGTTGGTTGGTAGAGTGCACCCTTTTAAAGGGCAGTTTGAAGCTATCAAAACTTGTGAGATTCTTTTTGATAATAATATTGATTTTGAAATTAAATTTTTAGGTGATATTCAAGATAAAAATTATTATAAAGAGATTCAAAATTATTTAGTTGATTGTAAATATAAAGACAATATAGAATTTGTTGGTTATACAAACAGGGTAAAAGAATATTTACAAGAATCTGATATATTTTTATTTCCTAGTTTAGGGGAGGGGATGAGTAATGCTATAATTGAAGCATTAGGATATGGTTTAATTACTATAATTTATGATGATACTTCATCTCCTGAGTTTAAAGAGTTAGGGTTTCATATACATTTAACAGAGGAGAATAGTGTTGAGGTTTTAAAAGAGAGATTACTTTTTGTTGCTGAAAATATTGTTAGTGAAAAAGAGAAAGCTTTAAAAAATATAGAGTTAGCACAAAAAGTATTTGCCCCAGCTCGTGAAAAAGATGAGTATATTGAATTATTGGTATAAAATTAAGTGATAATTTGATAATATAAGAATATGGATAATTTAATCACAAAAATCAGACCTTCCCAAGAGTTACAAGATAAAATAACATTATGGCTTAATCATCTTTTAGTTGTATATGCTTTTTTAATACCTATACATAACAAATCAAAGGGTAGCCTTTTCTTTGTAATGTTGATTTTATTTTTATATCGGATGAATTTTATGAAGTATTTGAAAGATGCTTTATCAAATAAAATTGTACAAGCTTTTATCGCTTTTTACTTAATATGGTTATTTGGATTTATATATTCTGATAATTTAATATATGCTAAAGATTCAATTAGTAAAGCTAAATTTTTATTATTTCCATTACTATTTTTAAGCTTTTTAGATAAAAGATTTACTTTTAGAGTAGTAAGTGCCTTTGTTTTAGGGATGCTTTTTAGTGAATTAGTTTCATATGGTATACGATTTGAATTATTACCTCATGCTTTATATATTCAATCTTATGAAATATATAAAACTGTTCTTAGTGATCCTTCTCCATTTTTTAAACATACTGATCATAATGTTGGATTAGCAATTGTTGTGGCATTGCTATTATATCAACTTTTAAATAAAAAAATTTCTACTAATTTGAAAATAATTAGTATATTTTTCATGACAACAGCAACAATAAATATGTCTTTTATTGGTAGTAGAACAGGATATATTTTATATATATTTTTAATTTTATTAGTTTTATGTATAACATATAAAAAAAATTTAAAAAAAGCAATTCTAATAGGTTTAATTATTATAGTACCAATAGCATATTTAGCATATAATTATTCTAGTATGATTAATCATCGAGTAAATTTAACTTTAGTTTCTTTAGGCAAAGTATTAAATGATGATAATTATAATTCATCAGTAGGTTTAAGATTAGGGTTCACGAAATATAGTTTAAAAGTGATAAAAGATAATCCTATACTTGGTGTTGGAACTGGTGACTATATGGATGAAGTGAGAGCTATTATTCCAGAAAAACATAAGTACATTGCAAATCCAACTTTGATAGCTCAGCCACATAATGTATACATTAAAACATTATTACAGTTTGGTATTGTTGGTTTACTATCATTATTATTTATATTTTATAGGCTTTTTACATATAAAGATTGTGATGAATATAATAAGGGGGTAATTATAATTTTAACATCAGCTGTTATGTTATTTATGTTACCAGGTAAATTTTATGGATATTTTATATTGCCTATGTTTGTAACATTGATTTCAGCAATGATTACTCAAAAACAAAGAGATATAGATTATAAAGATATAGATATAAAAACATTATCAGCATATGCTTTTATTACACTACTGTTTTTAACTATTGGAATTACAAAGTAAAGTATAAAGGAGATATAAATTGAAAATTGTATATATATCAAGGTCAATAATACCATCAAGAACAGCAAATAGTATCAATGTGATGAAGATGTGCAGTACATTTGCATCTTTAGGTCACGAAGTGATTCTTCTAGCTCCATGGACAAAAAAACTTGAAGAGAAAGGTATTGATGATATATTTGAATACTATGGTGTTGAGAAAAATTTTATATTAAATAAACTTTATTCCCCAAACATTAAATATATGAAGAAAAGAATATATTCATTTAGATGTTTAGGTCAAGTGAAAAAAATAGAGCCTGATATTGTTTATGGTAGAGATGATATGTTAGCTTTTTATTTAACACAAAAAAATGGCTTTTATACTGTATTTGAAAAACATGAACCTTTTGACAATAAAGGATTTAATGATTATTTTTTTAAAAAATTTATAAATAATAAAAATATAAAAATGATAGTTAATTCAAATGAACTAAAGAAAATGTATCTTAAGTCATGCAATATAAAAGATGATTCAATTTTAGTAGCAAATAATGGAACAAATATAATAGCTGATAAACAAATTCCTAGTGGAATTGATATTGACAAAAACAAGATTCAGATTGGTTATGTTGGTAGTTTGTTTAGGGGTCGTGGAATTGATATAATTGTTGAATTAGCGAAAAGAATACCAGAAGCTAATTTTCATATTATTGGTGGAAAAGATAAAGATTTAGAGTATTGGCAGAAGCAAGTAAATTACAAAAATCTAATTTTTCATGGTTTTGTGGAACCAAAAGAAACATATAAGTATAGAAATATGTGTGATATATTATTAGCACCTTATCAAAGTGATAATGAGGGTAATCGCTCAAGTAAATATATGTCCCCTATTAAACTATTTGAATATATGTCATCAAAAAGGGTGATTATTTGCTCAAACTTTAAAGTAGTATATGAGGCTTTAAATGATGATTGTGCAGTATTAGTAGATAGTTCTAATATTGATGAATGGGAAAATGCAGTAATAAACTTGATAAATGATAAAAATAAGAGAGAAAAATTAGCAAATAAAGCTTATGAAAACTTTTTAGAAAATTTTACTTGGAAAAGTAGAGCTCAAAAGATTTTAAAATTTTTAGATGTTAAAGATGATTGAATTAAGTGATTCATATTATATAGGTAAAGGTACAAACAGGGGATGTTATATTCATCCTGAAGATGATCAAAAATGTATAAAAATCACAGTTTCTAATGACTATTCAGAATCTAAAAAAGAGATAAAATATTATAAGTTTTTGCAAAAACAAAATATTTCGTGGGATAATATAGCAAAATATTACGGATTAGTTAAAACAAATTTAGGGGATGGTGCTATTTTTGATTTAGTTAAAGATTTTGATGGAGAAATTTCTAAAACATTATCTTATTATCTACAAAAAGATCAGTTAACAAAGCAAATTTTAAACCCCATTATATTATTAAAAAGATTAAAAAAATATACCTTAGAAGAGGGTATCGTTGTAAAAGACCTTAATACAAAAAATATGTTATATCAAAAAATAGATAAAGATAATGCAAAGTTAGTTCTTATAGATGGTGTTATAAATAATAATTTTTTATTTTATTCAAATTATTCAAATTACTTAGCTAATAAAAAAATAAAAAAGTTATGGAGTGATTTTGAATCTACATTATCAAAAAAATATGCTTTTAATAAATACTTTATTAATTTATTGAATGGTTTGAACTAATGGCTAAAGAGTTAAAAAAAGATATAAGTGAGGTTGTTGAACAATATTTATGTCATAGTTGTGGTTCGTGTTTTACATCTTGTGGACATGATAGTATCAGTTATAGTAAAACAGTAGCAGGTTATCTATTTCCTAAAATAGATTATGATACATGTACAAATTGTGGTTTATGTTATGATATTTGTTCTGGTGAGCATTTTAATGAATCTTTAGTTGCTAAAACTCCAAGTGATCCATTTGTTGGAGATGTGATAGGTACATATATTGGTAAATCAACAGATGAGTTTATATATAAAAACTCACAAAGTGGTGGTATAGTTACTTCTATTTTAACATATTTACTTGATTCGAAAAAAATATCAGCTGCTATTGTAACAACAATGAATAGTGATTATATGCCTGATTCAAAAGGGATAGTTATAACTTCCTCAAAAGAGTTATTAGAAGCACAAAAATCAAAATATATACCAACAAATATTACATCTTTACTTCCAAAAATTGAAAAAATAGATGGAAATATTGCTATGGTTGGTCTATCTTGCCATATGCATGGTTTAGAAAATTTAATAAAAATTAAGAAAAAATTGAATAGTAAAATTATTAAAATTGGTTTAGTATGTGATAGAGTAATGTTACATTCATCAATAGAGTTTTTGTCTAAAAGAGTTACAAACTCAAAAGTAGATAATTTTGTATTTCGGGATACATCAAATAGTAAATATCCAGGTGATATAACAGTTTATAGTGATAATAAAATCAATATTTTAGATAAAAGTTATAGAAAAACAATGAAAAATTATTTTACACCCGCTAGATGTTATTTATGTTTTGACAAGATGAATATATATTCAGATATAGTTGTTGGTGATCCACATGGTTTTGATGGTATAGATAGGGATAATGGAGAGAGTTTGGTAATTACTAGAACATCCCTTGGTGAAAGTATAGTCCAAGAGGTAATAATTGCTAATACTATATTGTTAAGAGATGCATCTTTTGAACTAGCCATTGAGGGTCAAGATATTAATGGTAAAAGAAAAAAATGGAATGCTAATTATAGAGCATGGGAAGAGTTAGGTTATAAGTTACCTAGTTACCCAAAAGATGTTATTGAAAATTCTATTGTTGCAGAAAAAAAAGATATAGAAAAAGCAAAAAAAGCTTTAAAGCATTCATTGAAACTCGATAAGTATATAACAAGAGAAGAGTTAATTAAAGATGCTAATGATTTTTATGAAAATAAAACATCAAAGAAGTCTATTTTTAGTTTTATAAAAAAATTATTTTAGAACAAAAAAAGGAGTATATATGTTAGTTGAGATAAGGGGTGTAGGTTTTGTAAATAAGGGTGCAGAACTTATGTTACACGCAATATTGCAAAAAATGCAAGAGAAATATCCTGATGCAAGATTTGTAATGACACCTAGTATAAATGTATCCCCTTATATAAAAAGAGCAAAATTAGGTTTATATCAAAAAGTAACATATAAAAAACTCGGCATTGAATGGGGAAATCTAGTAAGGCTTATAACTAAAAAGAGAAGAGATATGTATGGCTTGGTTTTAGATAGTGAGATAGATGTAGTTCTTGATGCTTCTGGATTTGCTCATGGTGATCAATGGGGTGCTAAAAATACTATAAAATTAAAAAAATTAACTAAAAAATGGAAAAATAATAATACTAAAGTAATATTACTTCCTCAAGCTTTTGGACCTTTTGAAAATAGCGAAATAAAAAATAATATGATAGATTTAGCTAATAATGTTGATTTGATTTTTTCAAGAGAAACTACCTCTTACAATTATTTAAGTTCAATAGTAAAGGATAAATCTAAAATATATAATATGCCAGATTTTACAAATTTAGTTATCGGCATAAAACCTAAAAATTTTAATAGTGAAAAAAATAATTTTTGTATTATTCCGAATTATAAAATGGAAAGTAAGAGTTGGTCTAATGGTAAAGGTGATTATTTAACTTTTATAGTAAAGTGTATTAAATACTTACAAATAAATGGCAAAAAACCATTTATTTTAGTGCATGAGGGTAAAAAAGATATGGCATTGGCTAAAAAAATATCTGATGAAGTTGGTGGATTGAATATCTTGACAGAAGAAGATGCTCTTAAAGTAAAAGGTATTATAGGGGCTTGTGAAGGTGTGATTGGCAGTAGATTCCATAGTTTAGTTAGTTCTTTAAGTCAAGGGATACCAACTTTAGGAACAAGCTGGAGTCATAAGTATCAAATGCTATTTGAAGATTATAATTTTAAAGATGGTATATTGCAATTAGATGCAAGCGATAAAGAGATAGAGGAAAAGATAGATTTGATGCTAGTCGAAGAAAAAAGAGAAATACTTATAGATAGTTTAGAAGTTAAATCAAAAGAGTTAAAAAAGTTATCTAATCAGATGTGGGAAAAAGTTTTTGAGACAATAAGATAATAATTAATATATCTCTAATGAATTGGACTAAATCTTTTTATTAGAGAATATATTATTTAAGAAGATTGATTTTTTTACCAATATAAAAAATATTATTTTTGCAATTATCTAAATTATTCCCTGTATTTATATAACTATAAACAACAGCTGGTTTTTCTAAATAAATTTTAAAATTTAACTCTCTATATTTATCTATATCATCTGAACTAAGCTCATCTTTTCTAGTTAAAATAATTTCACTTTTTGCATCAAGATGGATTATCCAAAATGTTCTAGGGATAAACTTTAAAAGTAATTGCCAGTTTTCCCTTATGGTAGTAGTTTTATCCATAAAAGATATATTTTTTAGCAGAGAATCATTAAAGAATCTATCAATAAAAATTAATTTTTTTGAAATTAATGAGATAGCTATTAAATATGGATAATACAGTAAAGCAACTAAAATAATTAATTTATGATGTTTATCATCATGCTGATCCTTTTCAGGTTTTTTACCAAGTTTTTTTCTTAAAATCGCTCGATTTATTGGATATAAAATATTATAGATTATTGATCTTCTAACAATTTTTTTAAATCTTTTAATCATAAATTTTTGATTTAGAGAGTTTAAAATTGTAGTTAATAGTGTTGTCTTACCAACACCATCAGGACCAATTATTGGTATAATTGTAATTATTTTTAAAATACTGTTTTTAAGTTTATAAAAATTAGAATTTATTTTATAAGAGGCAGAATTATTATCTCTTTGTAATTCTAAAATAATTGTTTTTATATCAGAGTTTTTTTTATCAAATATACTGATTATACATTTATCATATTCTTCTCTATTGATTGAAAAAGAGTATTCATTTTTAGAAGAGATATTAAAAAGAATTAATAGAATCTTATTTAAGTTTTTAATATCTATTTGTAAATTATTATTGTTTTCTAATATACAAAGATTATTATTTATCTCATTATATATAAGTGTATATAAATCATCAAGATTCATTTGTAACCTTTTTTAAAACTCCTGTCTCATCACCAATAGTCAATATAGTGTTCTTACAGTTTTCTAAATCATTTCCTGTGTTTATATAGCTATAAATAACTGCTGGTTTTTCTAAATAAATTTTAAAATTCAATTCTCTATATTTATCTATATCATCATAACTGAGTTCATTCTTTCTACTTAAAATTATCTCATTTTTTGCATCAAGTTGAATTATCCAAAATGTTATAGGGATAAATTTTAAAAGTGTTTTCCAATTTTTTCTAAGTAAAATAATTTTGTCAATAAATCTTATATTTTCCATAAGGGAATCTTGAAAAAACCTATCTACAAAGATGAGTTTTTTTTGAAAAAAAGCTATCATTATTAAATATGGATAGTATGTTAAACCAGACATAATTACAAGACCTGGATTTTGGTCACTTATCTCATTTTTACCTTTTTTTATCCCTTTTTTCTTTAGTTTATATACATTTAATGGGTATGTTAGATTAAAAACAATAGATCTTCTTGTTATTCTTTTAAATACTTTAAGTAGATATTTTTGATTCAAAGAATCTGTTATAGTAGTTAAAAGTGTTGTTTTTCCAGCTCCATCAGGACCTATTAAAGGTATGATTGTAATTGCTTTTAGAATACTATTTCTAATAGTATAAAATTTTGAATTTATTTTATATCTAAAACTATTCTTATCTCTTATATAAAAAAGAGATATTATTTTTTTAGTAGAACTAATTTTATCAAAGATATAAATTAAACATCTATTATAGTCATCTCTATTTATGGAAAAAGAGTATTCATTCGAAGATGATATGTTAAATATGAATAATAAAATATTATCTAAATTTTCAATATCTATCAAATAGCTTAAATCATCTTGTGCCACACCAAATTTTTTATCTATTATTTCATTGTTAATAAGTGTATATAAATTATTTAAATCCATAATTATCCTTTTTTAATATCTCTTAATTGGTCTAACACCAAGTTTTATTCTTTTTAAATCTTTTTTATACATCTGCATATATTTGTGCCATTGTTTTTTTATCTTGTATTTTGTATATAGTTTACAGTGTCTATAAAACCAAAATTTAAAACCTATTCTTTTCGCTCCTAACCCATCAATTATAATAAGTTTATAGTTTAGAGGATCTATTTTTTTACAAAATACATTGGTCATACTTGTATCAACAAATAAAATAGAATTTTTTTCTAAATAGAGTTTAAGTTCATTTAGAAGATTTTTTTGTAACTCTATTGGTATTAGTTTGTTTGCTATATAATATCTAAATGATTTTGATGGTTGATTATCATAATCAGTAATCCTTTCAAATATTAGACCGATTCCAAAATTAGTATTTATTTCACCATAATATTTTGCTACTTGATTTAAATTAGTTCGTTTCTTTTCTAGATATGACATATATATATGTTCTAACTTATTTTGTTGATTATGAGAATCTTTAACATAAATAATTTTTATAAGTTTTTTATTGTCATTTGGATGAAGAAAACAGCTCCTCTCTCCACCTTTTGCAATAATATCTTTTTTTTCCAATTCTATATAGTTCATATGATATGTTTGATTTTCCATTAATTAATTATAAGTTTTCTTATTCTACAAAAAAATGCATTAAAATGGTATAATCTGATAATGAAAAATAAAAAATACTTTAACTTTATTATAAATTCTCTTTACTCACTATTTAAATTATCTTTAGTAATTTTAGCTTTTATGTTTTTATCAAGATTATATCTTTTTATTAGCTATGGCACTAACTCTTTATATTCAATTACTGAACTATTAAATGCTTTTTGGCTTGGTTTTAGATTAGATTTAAGTATTGTCGCTTATATAAATATTTTACCAACTTTAGTTCTAATATTCATATGGCTTTTTAAACTAGATAAATTGAGAACAATCTCAATGAGAATCTTTAAAATATATTTTATTATATTTACCACATTAATTATTTCATTTACATTTATAGATTTAGTTTATTTTTCATTCTTTGCAGAGCATTCAACAATTATGATTTTTGGTGTATTTGACGATGATACAGAGGCTTTAATTAATACAGCTTTTGCTAACTATAATATCCCTTTAGTAAGTTTAATTGGTTCAATATTTTATATATTAATTTATATATTGGTTTTTAAAATAATAAATAATAAAGAATCAATAAAGGTTAACTGGAATTTTAAAAAACAGATTTTATTTATAATCTCATTAGTTGTACTTATTGGAATCTTAGCTAGGGGTTCTCTAGGATTATTTCCTTTAGCAAAATATATCCCAGATGTTAGTGCTGACCCATTTATAAACAATCTTCCTCAAACTCCAACTTATGCTTTAGTTTATGCTTATAAACAGTATAAAAAAAGTAAAAGTGGAAAATATAACCTTATTAAAGATTTAGGG
Source organism: Sulfurimonas sp. (assembly GCA_027064515.1). GTDB lineage: Bacteria > Campylobacterota > Campylobacteria > Campylobacterales > Sulfurimonadaceae > Sulfurimonas. Next base: position 28,439 of record JAMOPL010000127.1, read on the forward strand.
TATAAAGGGAGAATTAATGAAGCTTTTAAAGAGCATTTAGAGTTAGAAAACATAGACACAGAGAATCTTTTAAACAATATAACTTATACAACAAAATCAAACCCTATTGCTAAAAAGAATCCTCCAAATATAGTTGTGGTTATGGTTGAAAGTTTTGGTATGCCTTTACTTAGTTATCAAAGTGAAACTTTTAATATTATGGGAAAAATTAAAAAACATTTTGAGGAAGATATACTTTTTACAAACTTTATATCAAGCTCAAATGGGACAATCTCATCTTTGGAAGCTTTACTTTTAGATATCCCTTCAAGACCGGGAGCGACATCATTTTCACAAAGTAAATATCTTAACACACCATTTAAACAAGCTAGTGCTAGAGTTTATCAAGATTCTGGTTATGAAACAAGTTTTGTTTATGGTGGGGATTTGTCTTGGAGAAATGTTGGTAGTTTTATGTCAAGACAAGGGTTTGATAGTGTAAAAGGTAAAGCACAAATTGTAAAATCACTTAACTTAGATATTAAGTCTGATGCCCACGATTGGGGAGTTTTTGATGAGTTTACTTACAAATATGTTTTAGATAAACTACATAAAGCTACAAAACCACAGTTTATTTTTGTACTAACAACAAACAACCACCCACCATATACAGTTCCAGCTAACTATAAATCTAATAAATTAGAGTTCTCTAAAAAGCTAACAGAACATATAAAAGGTGATTTAGACTTAGCTCATAGAAGAGTTAAAGATTATGGTTATGCTGTTGATATGGCAGGTGATTTTTTAGATAAAATTAAAGATTCTTCACTTGCTAAAAATACAGTTGTTGTGGTAACTGCTGACAACAATACAGTAGAGGGAATTATGAGATATGATGACTACTATACACAAACAAAAAGAATCCCATTCTATATATATTTACCAAAATATCTAAGGGGTGTGGAGTTTAATACTAAATTAGCTTCATCACATAAAGATATTTTTCCAACACTATACAATTTAACTTTAGATAGTAAAAAATATATAGCGATTGGTAAAGATTTGAGTGATGAAACTCAACTACATTGTGGTTTTAATAAAGCAGATGTTTTAGTTACAAATGAGAGTGGTTTTAAAGGTTCTAAAGCAAAAGGTGTTTTACAAGAGAGATGTTTAAAACACTATAAAGCCTCTTTAGCAGTAACAGAATATATGATAGAATCCCAAGAAAAATAGAGTAAGGAAAACAATTTGAGAGAGATGTTTAGACGATATTGGCCATATATAAAAGAGTATAAATTTCATTACAGTTTAGTTTTGCTGGGGATTCTTATGGTTGTTAGTGCTACAACTGCTACGGCACATATTATGAAACCTTTAATGGATGAGATGTTTATTAAAAGAGATGAGGAGATGTTATACCTAATCCCTATTGGTTTAATAGCTATATATTTTATAAAAGCTACTGGTACATATATTCAGTCAATAAATATGAAATATATAGGTCAGCATATAGTTACAAGATTTAGAAAAATGCTTCTTGATAAAATAGTAAATCTTGATATGGAATTTTTATATATTAATAGAAGTGGGGAATTAATATCTAGAATCACTTATGATATAAATAGATTAAAATCTTTTGCTTCAAGTATGATTGCTGAATTATTTAGGGAAACATTAACAGTTATTACTCTTATTATTTATGTTATTTATCTGAATCATATGTTGGCTTTTTATGCATTAGTACTTGTTCCTATCGCAATATATCCATTGATGTTAGTTGCAAGAAAACTTAAAAAATATGCTCGTCGTGCTCAAAATAAAAATGCAGATATTGTTTCAAGATTGACAGAAGTTTTTAATAATAGTGAAATTATAAAAGCAAACTCAACAGAAAAATTTGAGATTAATCGGTTTGATAAAGAAAATTGGAAATTTTTTAAGATTAATATGAAAACTATTTATGTTGGTGAACTGGTTTCACCTTTTTTAGAATTGTTTGGGGCTGTTGGTTTAGCTGCTGTGATATATTTTGGTGGTAGAGAAGTTTACGATGGAAATATGACTGTTGGTGAATTTACAGCATTCTTAACTGCTGTTGGTCTTGTTTTTCAGCCACTTCGTCGTGTTGGTACTATCTATTCAAAGATTCAAGATGCCATTGCAGCTAGTGAAAGAGTTTTTTCTATTTTAGATAGAGATAGTAAAATTATAGATGGAAAAATAGTTCTTGAACAAGATATTACAAAAATAAAATTTAATAATTTATCACTGAAATATGAAGATACTTATGCATTACAAAATATAAATTTAGAAATTAATAGTGGAGATAACATAGCACTTGTTGGGGATAGTGGAGGTGGAAAAAGTACATTTATAAATATGCTTCTCCGTTTTTACGATCCAAATTCTGGAAATGTTTTAGTAAACAATACAAATATCAAAGAATTTACTCAGGAATCATTAAAGCATCATATATCACTTGTAACACAAAGGATATATATATTTCAAGATAGTTTGGCTTCAAATGTTGCTTATGGACAAGAGGTTGATGAAAAAAGAGTAAATGAAGCACTTAGATTAGCCGATGCAACAGAGTTCGTTTCAAATCTTGATGATGGTATAAATACTGTGATGGAGGAGTTTGGAGCAAATTTATCAGGTGGACAGAGACAAAGGGTAGCTATTGCTAGAGCAATTTATAAACATTCCTCTTTATTACTTTTTGATGAAGCTACATCAGCTTTAGATAATGAGAGTGAAAAGAGGATTCAAAGAGCATTAGATAAATACACAAAAGATAAAATCACTATCACTATTGCACATAGATTAAGTACTATTGAACATGCTGATAAGATTTTAGTGATGCAAAAAGGTAAAATAGTTGCTAGTGGAACTCATGAATTATTATTGAAATCTTCTGTGGTTTATCAAAAATTGGCTGGTACTTTTGATAAATAAATAATTTTTATAAAATTAAGTATTTATTAATTAGTATATGAGTAGAATTAATTTAAGTTTAATTTAAAAGGATTATATATGCTTAAGAAAATTATTTTGGTAGTTGCTATTGTAACTACAATGTTTGCTCAGAGTGAATCTACTTTCCCATCAGATTGGAAAAGTTATGAAAGTGTTAGCACGCCACTAGCAATTATAGGATCTCTTCCAGATTGTAATGCTGATGTATCATCATTACCATTGATTTATCAGGAAACAGTTTCTACTTATTGTGCAGTAAAGTCTGGGGGACCGGGAGCAGTTGCTGTTTTAGTTAACAAAATAGGAGAGGAATCTTTTACTAAGCGTAATGGGAACTATCCAGATGGCGCAGTTTTTATTTTACATTTAAAAGACTTAAAGGTACTTTTTGTAACTACATATAAAGATAATAAACCACTTTATAGTATTTATACAGAAGATGGAACAGATGCTTCTAATGCAGTTGGAAGTGGATTAAATCCAAATGATTGTAGAACTTGTCATACAGGATATAGTGCATTTTGTATTAATGGTCAATGTGCTACAAAAAAATAGTAAAAGAATAGATAATGAATCAAAATAAATCATTAAATGATATATCGTTAGTATATAAGATTATTGTTCCTGTTGTTATATTTTCGATAATATTTGCAATATTTATGGGATATATATTGTTTAGTGAAAAATATGATTCTGAAATTAAAGGTATGAAAAATACAGCTGAAGCTGGATTTTCTGCCTTAGTTCCTATTGGTGAAGCATCAGTTTCTGGTGCAAATATAATGAAACTAAAGTCTAACGATACAAAAGCTATTGCAAAAGCAACAGGGGCATTGGTTATAGATATATATGGTATGAGTAATAAAATACCAAAATCTCTTTTTGCTCCTGAACAACCTCCAAAAGAGATAAAATATAGATTTGTTAACAGTAAGCAGATTGTTGATTCTAAAATTAATAATTTTATTGATTTTATGCACACATCTAAAAAAGATATAGTTTTTAAGGATGGATATTTACTTATCAGGGAAAAACTGAAAACAGATAATGGTGGTAGAGTTATTGCTATCTTTGATGCTTCTGCTATTGAAAAAGTAAAAATAGATATTATTTTTATGTTGCTAACAGAAATTTTGCCATTGCTTTTATTATATATTGTTTTGCTAATTTTTATAGCAAAAAAAGCATTACAACAAGCAAGTTATATCTCTAATGTATTAGCAACTGATGTTAATGATTTAACTAAGCATATAGATATTATTAATAGAGATGAACTTGGTGAAATATCTGATAGTTTTAATAAATTTGAAAATGAGATTAAAAACTTAGTATTAAATATAAAAGAGAGTGGAGATAAAAATTCTTATCAAGTTGAAGAACTTTTAAGCATATCTTCTATTATGCAAACTCATATAAAAAATATGGCAAATGCGATAGAAATAAGTGTAGGATCTTCTAATGAAATAAAAGATGTTTTAGAAGAGAGTACACATGATGCTATACAAACAAAAGATAATATAGTAAATGCAAATCAATCATTAATAGATGTAGATAAAGAGATATCTGATATGAGAAAAACAATAGAACTTGGATTAGAAAAGGAGTTATTAATTGTACAAAGATTAGAATCTTTAGGTTCTGAGATTCAAAGTATGAGAGATGTTGTTGGTTCTATAAATGATATAGCAGATCAAACAAATTTACTAGCACTCAATGCAGCTATTGAAGCAGCAAGAGCTGGTGAACATGGTCGTGGTTTTGCAGTTGTTGCTGATGAGGTTAGGAAATTAGCTGAAAAAACACAACACTCATTGAATGAGATAAATGGTGTTATTTCTGTTTTTGTAGAATCTATTACAACTGCAAATATAGAGATTAATGACAATAAGTCAGATTATGAAAAGCTTGTAAATATCTCAATTGGAGTTAATGAGAAAACACAATCTGTTTCAAATATAATGTTAGAAGCAGTAGAGATGTCTGAAAAATCTTCACGGGTATCTATGGATTTATCTTTAAAGATAAAAGATATAATTTTAGAAATTGAAAAAATAAGTCAATCATCAGAAATAAATCTTCAAAATGTTGATAATATATCAGGCATTTCAGAAACATTAAAAATTACAGCTAAAGAGTTAGATAATCAACTCTCTACTTTTAGGGTATAAGTTATTATA
>JAMOPL010000128.1 GCA_027064515.1 Sulfurimonas sp.
AGAAAAACTATTATCTGAATTTAGAGATAAAAAAGAGAATGGTAAATTAGTTTATGAAGAGTTGTCTGTAAAAGTTCCGGGTGCTGGAATCGTTGCTCACGATATAGAGATAAGTTTAAGTTCTAAAGATGAACAATCTATCTTAAAAGGGATAGATTTGTTAAGCGATAAATTAAAAGCTATAAATGGTGTTAATGATGTTGCTAATGATGCTGATATTGGTGAAAAAGAGTTGAAGCTTCGTGTAAATAAATATGGGCAACAACTAGGATTTAATGAGGAGATAATATCAAGAGATCTTAGGGCATACTATCTAAAAGGTGAATATGGAAAAATGTTTAACGATACTGGTATTATCCGTATTAAAATAGAGAGTAATGCAAATGAAAAAATAAAATCTATAGATAGAATGCAACTTCAAATCCCATCTAGTGATCAGTTCGTAGCACTAAAAGATATATGTGATTTTGTGATAGTTAAAGGGTTTGTTGCATTAAATAAAGAGGATGGTGTTAGAATCAGAAGTGTTTTTGCATCTTTGGATAAAAATATAATAACTTCTGCTGAAGTTATGAGTAAGATGACACCAGTATTGGATAAGTTAAGAGATGATGGCTATGTAATAGAGGTAAAAGGTGAAGAGAAAGAGAACTCTAAAAACCAAAAAGAGATGCTTCAATCTGCTGTTATAGCAATATTTTTAATCTTTATAACTTTAGTATGGTTATTTGATTCTATACTTAAATCACTCATAGTTATAAGTACGATTCCTTTAGTTCTATTTGGTGTATATTTTGGTCACTTAGTGATGGGGTTAAATATGACAATGACAGGGCTTATAGGAACTGTTGGTTTAGCAGGGGTTGTTGTAAATGATGGTTTAATTATGGTAAGCTTTATCAAAGATGCTAAAGATACAGAAGATTTGATGAGAAAAGCAAAAACAAGATTAAGACCGATTCTACTTACATCTCTTACAACAGTGCTAGGTTTATCAACTCTAATCTTCTTCGCATCAGGTCAAGCGATGATTTTACAACCAATGGCAATCTCTTTAGGTTTCGGTATAGCATGGGCAACACTACTAAATCTAATCTATGTACCACTTTTATATGCTGTTTTATATAAAATCAAAGAACCTAAGTAAACTTTAAGCAAAGACTCACTATAATTTCAACCTACAAAGCGAAAGCTTGTTTATTAAGTGGGTCTTTAGCTCAGTTGGTTAGAGCCCTCCGCTCATAACGGAGTGGTCATGTGTTCGAGTCACATAGGACCCACCACTTATATCCCCCAAGAATACGAACTTCCAGAGAATTTTAAATCTTATAATTTTGTTTAAGTTTTTATTGGGTGACACTTTATACTGCCCCAGAAAAATCAAACAACATTTCAAGAATCCTTATTCCTAAAATAAAAAATAAAAAAGAGGGTATTGTAATGAGTAGAATTAGAAAGACATATAGTGCAGAATTTAAAACAAAGTTGGTTTTAGAAGTTTTAAAAGAGGAGAGAACATTAGTAGAAATAGCTAGTGCAAACAAAATTACACCAAAAAATTTACAGAACTGGAAAAGATTATTTTTGGAAAATGCTGTTTTAGCGATGGAACCTAGTAAAGCTGTAAAAGAGTACAAAAATGAGATTACTAAACTTAATACTACTGTAGATGAGTATGCCAAAAAAGTTGGACAATTAACACTTGAAAAGGACTGGGCTGTGGGAAAGCTCAAGAGCTTGGATCTCAAAGATATATTATATCTTTTTCGTTCTAAAAAGCTAGAAATAGTAGATGAGACTGAGCTGAAAACAGTATCTGTAGTAAAACAGTGTGAGCTATTGCATTTAAGTAGAAGCAGTATTTATTATGTACCAGTAGTGAATGAACATAAAATAGCTATCAAACAAGAGATAAAATCTATCTTTGAAGAGATACCAATATATGGAGCTAAAAAAGTACATTGTCAGCTCCTAGAGAATGGTTTTAATGTTTGTTTGAATACAGTTGAAGCTTATCGTAAAGAGTTAGGATTAAAAGCTATACTAGCTGTTAAAGAGCCTATATACCTTACTCAACCAAATATTGCTCATCCTAAATACTCTTATAAATTAAGAGGATTAGATATAGTAAGAGCCAATCAAGTATGGTCAACTGATATAACATATATCAAAATTAAAGGTGGTATGGTTTATCTTGCTGCTGTTATTGATTGGTACTCTAAGGCTGTATTGTCTTGGAGAATATCAAATACTATGGATACATCTTTAGTGATGGGTGTACTTGATGAAGCACTATCACTCTATGGTAAACCAGAGATATTCAATACTTATCAGGGTAGCCAGTACACTAGCTATATACATACTCAAACATTAAAAGATAATGGTATTACTATTTCAATGGATGGTAAAGGTCGAGCTACTGATAATATTGCTATTGAAAGGTTCTGGAGAAGTGCTAAAGTTGAGAGAATTTATCTTAATGAATATAATACAATTAAGGAGCTAAAAGAGGATGTATCAGATTACATGGGATTCTATAACTATAGAAGATTTCACGAATCATTAAAGTATAAAAAACCTATGAATGTTTACTTTGATAGTTTACAAATTAACGATGAAAATTATGTTAAATCTAATGAGAAAGTTTCATAAGGTAACAGTGTTAGATGGGAATAAGAATTTCTGAAAAGCTGTCTTGACTTTTTGGGGTAGTATATATTTTCTGCCCTTAATCTTTTAAGTTCATTCTCTTGAGTCTCTTTCACTACATTATTTGATGAAGTTGTTGATTTTCCAATAGATACTACGGGTATATTATTAGCTATTTTATACTCTCGAATCCAATTGTAGATTGTTTTAGGATTCACATCTAAATCAGCTCCAATTTTTAAAACAGATTCTGTACTGTTTAATGCTAATTGAATTGTTGAATCTTTAAACTCTTTTGTATATTTACGGTTTGCCATCTTAGCCTCACTTATTCTTCTTATTTTAACTTAGAATAGCTTTTATTCTTTGTATGAATTAGTGTAGCCACATCAATATGACAAACAAGGTAATTTTACTACTCAAGTATATGATTTTAAAGATATAGAGTGTGATGTTAGTTTAGATTTTAAAAAAGTTTTTCAAAGATTTAGAAAGTAACTGACTTAAAAGGTACTTATAAGTAAGAGGGCATAATTAACCATCTCTTACTTAGTTCTTTTGCCCCTAGTCAAACAATTTTACAAGGATATGCTCCTTATAAAATAATTCAACTAGAAATAAAATAAGATAGCTATAGGTATTCTATCGTCAAACTTGGGTAATAAACTATTTAAAATTCTTTGTAGAAATATCATTTTTAATTCTTGTAGCAATGCCATCTACAGAATCTGCTGTATCTCTTAATTTTTTAGTTATTTCCATATTCGAACTACTCGCACTTTTTATCTCTAACATTGATTGATCAATGGTGTTTATCTCTTCAACTCTAATAAACACATTATCAACTACATCAGAGATAGATTGCACAAGAGTAGATATGCTAATATTTATATCTGCAAGGGATTTTTGTGTTCTCTCTGCAAGTTTTCTAACTTCATCAGCTACAACAGCAAAACCACGACCATGTTCACCAGCTCTAGCTGCTTCAATAGCTGCATTTAAAGCAAGAAGATTTGTTTGTTCTGCGATATCGCCTACAACAGATACGATGGAATTAATCTCATTAGCTTGTTGTAAAACCTCTTTAGAAAGTTCTGCAGATTGTTCAAGTCCATCAGTTGATTTTGCAATCAAAGAGGATGTTGTAGCTAATGTATCATCAATCTGTTTTGATATATTGTTTAGCGTAGCAATATCATTTTCTAAATCAAATGCACTCCCTTCTAAAAAATCTGCATTTTTGTCATTTTCTTTTAACATTAAGATAATATTTCCACCTAATGAATTAACATCATTAGCTAGTTTGGTAAAATGCTCTTTAGAATTGTTTAAAATTATCTCTTTTTGATAATCAAATTTAGAATAATCACCTAATGTATAAAGTACACTGTTGATATTTTTTTCAAAATTTTCAGCCATTAAATTTACTACATCTTTTAGCTCATTTAATGCTGGATTAGAAGCATCGGCTCCGATTCTAATAGAAAGATTTCCTTGACCAATCTCCTCTAATGTACTAACAGCTTCATGAACAAGTAATTTATCTATTTTTAGTGCATCTTTGGATTTTTGCATATTACTATTAATAGAATTAGTCATATTTCCAATTTCATCTTTTGAATTAATATCTATTTTTTCAACATCATCTCTTTCACCATTAATAAATTCAAAAAAGTCTAACAACCCTTTTTCAAACTTTTTAAGTGGTTTTTTAACTAAAAGATTTATAGTTATACTGACTGTAATAAATAAAAATATACTAATACCTAAAATCAGAATAATTGTTATATTTACAAGTTTATCAGAATCTTCAATTGAACTATTTACTTTTTGAATAGGTGAGACAAGTAATGCACTCGCAATATCTTTACCTAAATTGTTCTGAAGAGGTATAGAGGTATAGAAATAATTTTTGGATATAAAATACTTATTTTTCAATATACTATCTATATCTAAACTACTTAAATCGGTAAGTATCTTCTTATCTATAAAATTCTGAGCAACAAAATAAGATCCAATTTTTACTTTGTTGTTTAAAACTTTTTTCTTACTTATTGCTAAAAATCCATCTTCACCATCTTTGAATTTTTTTGCAATAGAATCAAAACTATCTATGATCTCTAAAGCACCTAAAAACTCACCTGCATCATCAATAATAGGAACAATTGTATGTAGATAAGCACCAATGTTATCATAGCCTAAACTGCTCACTGCCTCTTTTTTAGCATAAACTTTATTTAATATCTCTCGTGATGTATGTAGTTTTTTCGGATTTTTTAAATCAAAACTTTTGAAAAAAACTTCTTTAGATTTTGAATAGATACATAAACGAACATCATTAGATTGACTTTGTTTGTTTAATTGTTTAATTGCATGAGTAGCAACATCTTGCATCCACTCGCTATCATCACTAGAGAGTGCATCCCGTAAATTTCCATCACTAGCAATTAAAAATGCACTAGAAGTTTGGAGATTAAATGATGATTCAATTCCTGCTTTTTTAAGGAGTGTAAGAGTGTGACTTTTTTCTTCATAGACTCTTTCTTTTGCTTCACTCTGAATAAATGTCAGAATGAAGTATCCTATTGCTAGAGAAATTAACACTATTATCAACATAATAATATTTAACTTTGAACTAATTGATTTCATTTAATCACCTTTTTTTTAAAAATTATAACACTAAACTAAATAGTTAGAAACCATACTTTTTCATAATAGTTTTACCTTCGTCAGATGCAGCATAATTAATAATCTCTTTTGCCACTTTTTTATTTTTAGAAAATTTTAAAAGTGTAAATTTCAATTTTTTTCTTGGTGAAATATTGTCAGGAATCTTTACGATTGTAAAATTTTTACCTGCAGCTGAAGCTTTCCAACTTAATGCAGCATCTATCTTTTTAGATTCAAGACCCTCAATGATTTCTGAAGAGTTACTAGCAAGTAACGATTTTTTAGCTATTGAGTTATAAAAAGCTTTATCTTTATGTTTTATAAGTACAGCTTTTGCGATTTTCCCAATGCTACCACTTTTTGGTGCACCTAAAGCTGTTTTTATACTAGCTTTAGTAAAATCATCAAGTGTTTTTACACCTTTTGGATTTCCTTTTTGTGTTATTATAACCGCTTGGTTAAAACCTATATATTTACCAAATCCTAAATAGCCATCTTTTTTATTTTTCTTAATATAGCTATCTGAACCTGGAAGATACAAATCTCCATTTTTCTCGCTAGAAAGTTTTTTGTAAAGTTTAGCTGAACCACCTTTAACGATCTCAATACTCACACCATGTTTCGTTTCCATATTTGTAGCAATCTCTTTCATAGCATTAGCCATAGTAGAACCACAATAAATTTTTATATCAGCAGCAACAAGAGCACTTGTAGCTAATATACTTGAGAATATTAACCCTGTAGTTAGTTTTTTTAACATTATGTATCCTTTGATTAAAATGTAAATTGATACATCACAACGAATGCATCATCTTTATAGCCACTAAGACCATTCCATTTTGTAGTTGAATCAGCCGTATCACCATCTGCGATAATGTAGTTAGCCACTATTCTATGTTTATTTCTTACTCTTTTAGATGATCTTGAATAATCTGTTTTTGCTTGTGATAAATAGAAATTAAACCCAAGATATGTATTTGATAAGTCTGTAGATACACCATCTTTTTTTGCACTACCTTGTAGATGTTTCGTTACAAGTTCAAGATTTGAGGTTACGAAATAACCAGCAGTTGCTGTTAGCACTTGCTCATCATAGTTTTTTTCACCTTTAATGTGTTGTGCATCAAAATATTCTGCTTTCAAACTTAATTTATCAATATTTGAATCAAATGCAATATTTGCTACACCGTAATCTTCGGTATTCATTTTTGTTTTTGTAACAGCGTTGTAATATCCACCAGCATTTTCACTCACACCATAAGCTGTTTCTACATGAAAGAGTTCAGTATAATCATACATTAAACGACCCATATAAGAGAGTCCTCCACCTTTTGATGTATTGATTACTGCTTTACTTCTAGCTGCTTGACTTCCCACCATAATATCATATCCAAAACCTTTCCATGGTCTTTCGTGACCAACTTCAAGTCCTGTTACTTTATTGTTATCGTATCCTATACCTCTTCCTGAAAGCATAATACCAGCAGCTCGTTCTAAAACAAGTGATTTATCAAAAGCACGCTCAACATTGTCAAGATTCCATCCAGGCATTGTCCAGCTCATACCAACAGGAGACTTCATAAGTCCACCTTTTATAGTCAAGGCATTATTAAATTTATAAGCAACAAAAGCATCTTTTATTGTATCTGGGAAAGGGATTGCTGAATCTTTATCTTTATCACCATCTTGATTAAAATCTATTAGAATCTTTGCTCTTACATTTCCTGCAAAATATTTTACACCCAAGCGAATTCTTTGTGCAGAAAAAGCTACAGGTGCATCTGTTGTATCAGAATTAAGAGCTCCATCTCCACCTTTCATTTGAAGTTGTGCAAAACCAAATATTTTAAGTTTTGTGTCAATATCACCCACTTTTTGTTTAAGTGTATAAGCAGCTTGTGAAGAGCTAGCCACTGTTAAACTCAATAAAGCCGCTAAAGCATATTTTGATAGACTGAATTTTCTCGTT
>JAMOPL010000129.1 GCA_027064515.1 Sulfurimonas sp.
GAGAAACAATTTGCATATCAGCACGATTTAAAAACAAGACTAGATTATAAAAATGTTATGGATTATGCTAAAGAGATGGCTGAGAAAAAAGGGATGGAAAAAGGGATGGAAAAAGGGATGGAAAAAGAAAAACTAGAGATAGCAAAAAAATCAATCTCTCAAGGTTTAGACAACAAAACAATATCAATTATAACAGGAATAGATGAAACTACCATAGAAGAGTTAAGAATATAATGTAATGCTATATTACTAATTTTTCTCCCACTCTACATAATTATGCCAAATGCCACTTAAACTAGGCTCTACATTTTTTATCTTTTTATCTACAACTGTGATGGAGTTTGGAATATAAAGAAACAGATATGGATTATCATCTACTATTATTTTAAACATATCTTTCCACATTTTAGATAATTTTTCTCTATCTGTTGTACTTTGTGATTCTTCTATCATCTTATCCATCTTTTCATTTTTGTATCCTACTAGATTAAAACCACCCTTTTTATCATTATCACTATGCCAAAACATATATGGATCAGGTGTTGATGATAAACCCCATCCTAAAAGCACTGTATCAAAATCATGAGGAAAAACAACCATATTTAAAAAGGCTTGCCACTCCATTACTCTTAGAGTTACATCCACCCCAATTTTTCTCAACTGATATTGTAAAATCTCTACTGCATAAGGTCTTATTGAACTAGAGTTAGAAGTGGCTATCTCAAATGTAAATCTATTTTTGTCGTCATATCCAGCCTCTTTAAGTAACTCTTTTGCTTTTTTTATATTTTGAATCGGTATTTTTACATCTGGATTAAAAGCTTTTGTTTTTGGCAAAAATGGTCCTGTACACACTTTTGCATGATTAAAAAAAAGTATCTTAACTAACTCTTCTCTATCTATCGCTAATGATAATGCCTCACGAACTTTTGGATTTTTAAATTTTTCTTTTCGTAGATTAAAACCCAAATATGTATATGAATGACTTATCTCTTCATAAATATCAAATTTACTAAAAAAATCATCATTTAATTGTCTCTCATACTGCATTGGTTCTACACTCCCTATATCAATAGAACCAGATTTTAACATCAAAAATCTTGTCATTGAATCAGCTATAACATGAAAAGAGATTCTATCTATTTTAGCCCTACCCTCAAAATAGTTATCATTTGCAACAAGTATAATATTTTTAGAGTGTTCTAGTTGATGTAATTTATAAGCACCAGTACCTATTGGGTTTGTATTAAACTTTGAACTCATTAAGTTATTTTCATCTTTTAATATATGCTCAGGTAATATTCCCATCATCCAAGTCTCTAATGATTTAAAATATGGTTTTTTATATATAATTTTCAAAGTATATTTATCTAAAGATTCTACCGATTCTACAAACCTAAAACTTGAACTATAAGGTGATGAAATTTTTGGTGAAATTATTGTTTTATATGTAAAAACAACATCACTTGAATCAAACTCCTCCCCATCATGCCATTTAACATTTTTCTTTAATTTAAAAATAATAGTTGTATTGTTTTCATAATAAAATTCCTCTGCTAAATCACCTATAATAGTTGAAGAATCTTTATCATATTTCACTAATCCATTAAACAAAAAACTAGCTATCTCTGAGGAGCTAGAATCTGTTGCTAGTATAGGATTTAGCCTTGCTGGATTTGTTGATGTAGTCAAGTGTAGTGTAGATGAGTAAAGAGAGATCACAATAGTAATTAATAAAATAAACTTTATCATCTATGGCTCTATCTTTTTTCCATTTATCTCTAATAAAGTATTAGAAAATAAAATATTATAAACAAGATTCTCTTGCTCCTCTTTTGCATAAGATTTTGTAAATAAAACAATTGGTGCATCTTTTGATATTTGATTAAATATAGATTTAGAAATTTTAATACTACTATTTAAATCAATATTTTTTAAAAGTGCCTCTTTATCATTATTCATCTTATATCTAAAATCATTATCTTTTTTTATATCTATTCTTGAACGAATTGAGAAACCGTCAAATTTTTCATTGTTTAAAATTAAACTTTTTACAGATATATCTTTCATATCTATAATTAATCCAGATGCGATAAACTCTAAGATAGAATCTTCAACTTGTGCTTTATTAGTTTTATAATTACTTTTTACTGTTGATAAGATTTGAATTAATTTTTCATATTTAGCTTTATTTATATTTTTAAGAACCAAATCATTATTAAAATTTGATAACTCTGCATTTAGATTCTTTGATTTTATTGAAAAATTATCAAATGAATTTTGCATAGATAATTCAAGCTTTGTATTTTTATAACTAGATGATAATTCTGTTCTAATTTTTGACATATTTACTGATATCTCTTTGCGAAGAGTACTATTTAATCTCATACTTAAATCATCTATACTTACTGATGATTCAAAACTATTTTTGCTCTTTAAACTACGAGTAGATAAAAAGTTTTTCAGACTAAATTCAAACTCTCCATCTTTGCCTGATAATCTTAAAAGTATCTCTTTTGCATTTAGCTTAATATTGTTTGGATTTAATAGATTACCCTCTCCCTCAAAATTAATATCTGATGAGATATAAGTGATACTAGAGTTATCTTTAAGTATAAAGTTTGCATCTATATCTTTCATAAATCCATTAAATTTATTTGTAGATAAATCATATTTTATATGATAAAACATTTTTTTATCTTTTAAAAATTTATTTAACTTAGTATAAAACTCTTTCTCATTTTTTTCTAATAAACTCATTATCTCTTCTGAAAAGGACAATATATAAATATCAATTTTTAATGTTGAGGCAAATGGGAAATTACTATATGTCAAATCTATACCTATTGATGCACCATCCAAGTATATTTTGGAAAAATTTGAGTATTGGGGATTAGATGTACTGCCTAAATAATCTAAAAATACTTTGCTATCTTTTAAAAGAATTTTATAATGTTTTGTGGTTTTTAAATATCCTGAATCAGATAAACTTTTTTTTATCTCTATCCCTTTAGATTCTAAAAGTGTTATGCTCTCATTTAATTTATCTTGAGCTATTTTATTTCCAACTATTGGCATTATTGCGATAGATAAAAGTACAACAAGTATTATGATATAGATTTTTTTCATTAAGAAACCTTTTTATATTTAAAGCGATTATATATAAAAAATGTTAAATAGAAGTTATTTAAAAGTGAAAGATTAAAAAGAGGGTTTTACCAATGCAAAAGCATTGATAAAAGTTCAAAGAAACGATTAACGTTTTGAGAACTGACGAGAACGACGAGCTTTACGACGACCTGGTTTTTTACGCTCAACAACTCTTGAATCACGAGTCATCATACCTTCTGGTTTAAGGATAGCTTTAATCGCTGGATCAAATGCAACTAATGCACGAGAGATACCATGACGAAGAGCATCAGCTTGACCACCAAAACCACCACCTAAAGTAGTAGCAACGATATCAACTGAACCATCTTGTTTAGAAAGAACTAAAGGTTGTTTAACACGAAGTTTTTTCGCTTCAAGTCCACCTAACCATGCATCTAAAGAAAGACCATTGATTGTGATGTTACCTGTACCTGGAGTTAACCATACTTTTGCGATTGACGCTTTACGACGACCTGTTGCATATATTTTTTTTGGCATAAATAAATCCTTACTTAGCTAATTGTGCAGTGTGAGGATGTTCAGCACCTGCATAAATTTTTAATTTTTTAATCATTTTAGCACCAAGCTTAGTTTTAGGAAGCATACCACGAGCAGCTAATTTGAATAGTTTCTCTGGATTTTTTTCTAAAAGCTCAGTCATTTTAACACTTTTAGTTGAACCGAAGTAACCTGAGTGAGAAAAATACTCTTTATTTTTAATTTTACCAAGACCGTTAAAACGAGCTTTTGAAGCATTGATAATAACAACATAGTCACCACAATCAATATTTGGAGTCCAACATACTTTGTTCTTACCACGAAGAATAGTAGCTACTTCAGTCATCATACGACCAAAAGTTTTACCTTCTGCATCAATTAAAACCCATTTTTGGTCAATTTGCTCAGAAGTTGCAATTTTTGTAAATTTCATACTTGCACCTTATTTAGTTATTTTTTAAACACTACATTAAATGTATGTTTTGTTGAGCGAAGTATAGCTTCTTTTTCTTAAATAAACCTTTATTTTAGGTTTATTTAAGCTTATATTTTAACTAATTTAATCTCATCTTCAAGAAGATAACAGATATATCCATCAACCTCATCACCAGTTATCTCTTTTACTGCTTTTTGATAATATCTCACTTGTTTATGATGATGTGTTGCACAAGATAAAGAACTCTTATAATCTATAATATTCCAAATATCTTTTTTCTCTATAAGCAGGTCAATATAACGAAGATTATTGTTATATCTTATAGCCTTTTCTTTATAAATATTACCACCTAGCAAACTTATAAACTCTTGAGATTCTATAAGCATTGTAACTCTATTCTGTATATCAGCTATCTCTTTATCATCAAGAATATATCCATATTTATTTATCATCATACTAGAAGCATTTGCTATATTTTTTATACTGAAATTATCCATCATTTCTAACATATAGTGCATAGCTAAACCAAAATTTATAGATTTTAGATTCTCTTCTACACTCTCTTCTAAAGCTAAAATATCACTTTGAGTTCCATAGTATAAATCTTTATACTCAAAAGATTCTATTGTTTTATTTTTAGCACTTGAATTACTAGAATCATCTTGTTTATCTAGTAATTTCCCATTTACTCCACTAGATATATCTAAAATATCAAATACTGAACCTTTAGACTTTTGAACAATAAATAGATTCTCTTTTGCTCTTGTAAATGCTACATATAAAGCATTAAGAGAATCTTCCCTTGCTAGAATCTTCTCCTTTTCAAGTGCATTAGCATATTTAGTATCTAAAAGATCTCTCCCCTTAGTTCGTAGATAAACATTTTTTAGTGTTATCCCATCATACTCATAGATTATACTATCTCTGGATGTTGGAGGATTTTTTAGTCTATCTATCACTATAACATTCTCGTACTCCAAACCCTTAGATTTGTGAATAGTTAAAACTCTAACACCACTTAAATCTGAAGCAGCAGCTGAAGTATCGATTCTCTCATACTCAAAAAGTAAAGATTCTATATCTGTAAAATTAGATAAAGTATCTAAGAATCTTACTAAGTGAAAATCATCATGAAAAAGTCCAAACTCATTAATCATATTTTTTACAATATCTACTAATTTAGCACCAGTAAAGTTTACTCTTTTTACTACTCTATACTCTTGTGATATTAAAGCAAAGAAATTATGCAAATAAATATCTTTAGAAAAATATTGATATTTTAAATACTCTAAAACAGCTCGTACAGATTTTTGGCTAATAAGTTTTGTAGTTGTTTCTGTTACAACTTCTATATGTTCACTTAACAGCTCCTCTTTCATCGCTTCACCATCACCATTTGTTACACATAAAATAGCTATCTGATTTAAATCTGCACCTAACTCAATAAGTTTTTTTACCTTAGTTATCGCTTCTTGAAGAATCTCATCATTATGAATAACCTCTACATAACCAGCCTGAGCATCATCTCTAACTAACTGAGGAGAATAATTTTTTATCTTATCTATAAATGTTCTATTTACAAACTCTATCACCTCTTTTTGTGAGCGATAGTTTGTTAGTAGTTGTTCAACCTGTGTATTACACTCATCCTCAACAACACCAAACAGAGCTGATACACCACCACGAAAACGGTAGATAGATTGTTTTACATCCCCAACAAAGAAAAAACTTCCATCATTAAATACACCCTCACCTGCTATAATCTCAGCTATCAAAGGCTTTAGAATCTCATACTGTAAAATGCTGGTATCTTGAAACTCATCAAGAAGTATATGTTCTATAACAGAATCTAATCTAAAATATAAAAACTCACTATCAATTCTCTCTTTTAAAATATGATAAACTAAAACTGTAACATCATTAAAACTAAGTTCACTATCATCACTATAAAGTGCTTTTTTAGATTTCTCATAGATAGTTAAAAGTTCATTTAAACCATAAAAGAAATTTTGCTCTTTTGCCCTGTTGTAAAGTTTTATAGATTCCTGAATCTTTATAAGGTGAGCATCCATCTCAGGGGTAAAACATTTAGAAAATGTTCTATAATTAAGAGATTCTTTACCTATCCAACTTTTAGCTATCAGTTCATCAAAACTTTCAACTTCAACAGATTTTTTAACAGTAGCAGAGGCTTTATCACACTTAGATATAATCTCTTTTAGATACAAAAGATGCTCCATCGCCTCCTCTTCATACTGCCAAAACTCTTGTTTTTCAAATTTCAATAGTGATAACTCATGCTTCTTTGCATAAAACTCATCAAGCAAAGAAAATATACTATCAAGCCGTTTTTTTGAGTGTAGAGAGAGAGTTATAAGAGTATCTCTACGACCTGCAACACTAACCTCTTTTAAGAATCTCGATAAAAGTTTTAGTTCATGTTGCGAAGAAAATGTAGAAAAATCAGGCATTAAAGATGCATATAATGAAAACTTTCTTAAAATCTTGGCAAAAAATTTATCGATAGTCATTATCTTAGTACTTGAACTTAAAAATTTATCTAAAATCTGTTGACGATTCTCTAAAAGATAATCTTTTGAAAAACCAGTAACCTCAGATATAACATCTATTTCACCACGAGATTCTAACTCCTCAAGTGTAAGAACAATTCTCTCTTGCATCTCATAAGCTGCTTTATTTGTAAATGTAAGTGCTAAAATCTTAGAAGATTCTGCACCCTTAAACAGTAGTGAAAGATAACGAACTACTAGCATAAAAGTCTTCCCACTTCCAGCACTTGCTTCGTAAGCTAAGTTATTTATAAACATTTAAAATCCTCAAATTGATTTTTGAATCTAATTCTGGTCTTGAAAATATCTCACCTTTTCCATTTTGCTCATAACCTATATTTTCACCAATACTTGTCCAAAAAATATCTCTTTCTTTAAAAATAATTTTCTTAGTTTGAATATATAACTCTTTTTTAACCTCATTCCATTCATTATGCTTCTTCATTATTTTCAATCTCTCTTAAAATATCATCTACACTTTTATCTTCAGAATAAAAGTATTCTTCTAGTAGTGGTTTGATTTTATACTCTTTTACAAACTCTAAATCGTTATCATCTTTTACATTCATAAAATAACTATGACCTAATTGATAATCCTCATCTATTTTTTCAACTATATATTCATTGATT
>JAMOPL010000130.1 GCA_027064515.1 Sulfurimonas sp.
AGCCCCACTACCACCAGAAGCTATAGCATCTTTGTCAAAAACAATGACATTTTTACCTCTTTGTGTTAGTTCATAGGCTACTGAGCATCCATTTATCCCAGCACCTACTATGGCTATATCATGCAAATATTTCATCGAAATCAGACTCTACATATTTATTGATTGATTCATCTTTTTTTCGCTCTATATTATAAAGATATAGTTCAACTTTTATGTTGTCATTACCTTTTCTAAAACTATTATTTTCAAATATTGTTTCAAAACCATCTAACTTATCTTGTGTTTTATGAACACCTTGATTTAAACCTTTGGGGTCTATAAACTTAATTATATATTTATCATCTTTTTTAAGCCAAAATATAAAATCAGGATAAAATTTTGCAATTTGAGATTTTTCATAATCTATATATGGAATATAAATATTATCTGTAATTTGTTGTATCTTAGAAAAATACCAATTATCATAAGTAGTTAATTTGTTAGTATCTTGTTCTAAATATTTTTCTAAATTATTTATAAAGTCTATCTCACTTTTATCATTAATAATATTTCTAAAAAAATCATTTTCATTTTTATCTTTCATCAATATAGGCATATAAAAATGTTGTTTTAGATTTTTAATCTCTACTAATTTACTTTTCTTACTTGTTATAGAACCAATTTTCTGAGTTTGTTCCATAAGCTCATCTAATGTGATTTTACCACTATCAAACTCTTTCTTTAATTGTTCTTTTTTATCTTTAATATTAATTTTACTATTTGCAATATAATTTTCAATATCTTCTTTTTGACTTTTAGTAACTTTAGCCATGTTCACTTTTATATCTTTATAGTGTTTAATTTCATCGCTTAATTCTATAAAGTCATCTATATCTTGAAGTTTAGCGTTAAAGAATTTATCAATTTTATTTATTAAATTCAATTCACTGATACCACTATCAATCCCATTTAGTGTAAAATATCTCTTTTTATCTGTATCTAGTATTTTATCTATAGTTCTTTTTGTCAAATCAGATGAATAACTAATATCAACCATATTCATTAAGAGAATATTTATAGATGCTTTATTTAAAAATTCATTAAGCTTTTTATATTCGTTAATTGATAGTTGATATTTAATATCTTTTTTTTGTTTTGTTTGTTTATATTTTGGAATGTAAAGAGGTATCTTGATTTTTGATATTTTATTAATACCTTTTAGTTTTTCAAACTGTTCTTCTTTGCTATTATCTAACTCATTAAATATTGAGTCAATATCTTTTTTTGATGTTGAAAAGATAAAAAGAGATTCAAGTGCATTACTATTTTCTAAAATAATATCTTTGTTATCTAAATTCTGAAGTTTTTCATAACTCAAGTTTTGTAATCTTTTTCTAGTGTTTACGATAGGTTCAACTCTTACACCACGACCTATTGTCTGCATAACATATTTTTTAGCATTAGCACTACCAATATTTAAAAAATTTATAATATTTGGACGGTTACTATCCCACCCTTCACTAAATATCTTACTACCCATTAGTATATTTATAGTGCTGTCTTTTTCATTTATAGTATCAAAATAACTAATATTGTCTATATCTTCACTAATATCATACCCATAAAGTATTCCATTACTCCAATTTTTAACATCACTAATTTTAAGCATTGCAAAATTTTCACTTTTTGAAGATGTCTTTATCTTAAAAAGAAGTTCATCTTTTAAGGATGTTCTTGTACACTCAATAGCACCACTTGAATCAGAATTAAAAACATATTTCAATACATCTTTATAATCAACACTATTGATAGAGTTGATAAAGTCTTCATTAATTGTTTCATCGCCAAATATATATTTTTTACTATCAAATAATTTATTTGCTAAATCATTTTTCAATTTATCAAAATGTATAGGTTCTTCTTTTGCTATTTCTAATAAAGATAAAAAGTACAATTTCAAATCTGCATTTTTAATATTTACAGTATTTGCAACTGTTATCATTAATGGATTATGATATAAATTTTTATCTAAATCTTTCAATATTTTATATCTTTTTTTTTGAGCTGTAAATAATATACAAGATTTTAAAATAATATCTTTTTTATCATCTGCATCTAACTCTTCTTTATTTTTACTTTTATTAAAACCCTTAAACTCTTCATCAACTATTTTTATATTTTTACCATAACCAGCTTCATTAAACTTTGCGAGATTAAAGTTATAAACAGTAGAAATTTTGTCTATATTATCTACAAATGTAGCTGAAAAATTAAAAATAAATCCATTCTTTGCCATCTCATTATAATAATTCTTCTTAGCACTTAATTCATCTTTACCCTTATGAGCTTCATCAAGAACTATGTACCATTTACCACCATTTAAATAATTTTCATAATTAAGTCTTTTACCATCAGTCTTTTTACTTACATTAGATTCATTGTCTATTAAATCACTTCTATAATAAAATATATTTATACCATCAGGTGTAAACAGATTTTTTTCATTTTTAATCTTTTCATAATCTTTTAAAGAGTTAAGTTCTAAAGTAAAATTAGAGTGTTTATTAAATTCAATTATATGTTCTTTTACTTGTTTTAAAATCTTATCTGTTGGAGCAAGTATCAAAATATCATTTTTATCTATATATTTTTTAGATGATAGTTTATATAAAACTTCGATAAGCTTTATCATTACTATACTTTTTCCACTTCCTGTTGCCATCCAAAAAGAAGCACGATTAAGAATCTTTTTGATTGTTAGATTTTCTTTTTTATACTTATCTTCATTAAAACCTTTTTGCTCATACATACCCTTGAGTTTTGTTTTACCAATATCATTATAATACAAATCTAAAATAGCAATTATATTTTTAAGTGCATCTTGTTGATAAGTAAAAAGTGAAATATTAGAAGAAAATTTATCTAAATCAATTTCATTATTTATATCTACTCTTAAATCTCTATTTTCCAATAAGTCTTGTGAAATTTTCTGTAATATATTTGTCATTTATATTTTCCATACTTTTACAGCTATCTCTGCCATTTCAAATTGTCTTGTCTTAATATTTTTAACTGTCCATGAGTTTTTCATTTTTAAAGGTTTTATAGGTGAGCTTTCAGAACCATTTGTTAAAGCAAACATACTATTAGCATAAAAACCTTCTTTTTTATCTACAAAACTTTTATTACCTGCTTGACTATTTTCTTCTCTTGTCAATAAAGTATAATTACCTAGTCTATAAACAATATTAAAGCTCGCCACACTTTGAGAATCAATATGTTCTATTGAAGCATCACTTATCCCTAATATATATCTATGCTCACTAACCAAGTAGTTTTCAATTTTATATAATATATACCGTACCATTGAACTTTGATTTTCATGTGAATGTTCAATAGAACGATATGCAAAGGAATATTTAAATTCTTCATCATCAATTATAAATTCATTTAACTCTTTATGTAAATGTTCAATTAGTGTAATTGTTTTATCATTTATTAATTTTGATACTAAAAATAATTTAACTAATAACTTATCTTCATCTTTTTGACAAATAATTGCATATCTAAATATCAATGATTCAATGAATTTAAATGCACTTTTTCGTCCTTTTTTAGGAAAATTATTTAAAATTGCAATTGTTACAACTTTAAATAAATGTTTATTAGCATAACTTTTAATATATCTAATATTATTTTGCCAAATATCATCACCTGTCCAGTCTAACGGATTATCTAACTTTTTATATAGATAAATATAAGAACCGAGATTTTTCAAAAACTCTCTTATTTCATCTTCATTATTAACATTAACTGTAATTTCTTTTAATAATTTCTTTCTATTTTTTGAACTTTGATAATAAGCTTGAAAAGCTTTTTCAAATTGTTCATCGGATATAGTGCGATTTAATTGTCCCCATTCATTATCAACAAAATTATAAAATTCTTGATTATTTGAACTTTTATCTAATAAATGATTTTTTACTAAATCAGAAATATTTAAATCAATTCCTCTAGCATTTAAGGTTTCAAATATTAAATAAGGATTTGTAGTATTTTCAATTTCAATGGTTATGAAAAATAATTTATTAAATATTCTAGATAAATTAAAATCAGTAGTCACTTTTCCAAAAAGTCCTTTAACTTGAAACTTCTTCAAAAAATACTGATAAGCTTTTTCAATATTTTTTGATTGACTATCATTAATAGTTCTTTGACCTTTTATATATGTTTTATTAAAAAGTGCATTATAAATATTATCGTTATCATTTACAATAATTTTATCGTTTAAATAATCTACAGTATATTTAAATTCTAGTCTATCACTATAAGCATCACGATAAGCCATAAGAAAGATATTTAATGTAATAAGTCTTTGTTGTCCATCTATAATTTCAAAGTTACTACTATTTTGTTTAAGTAATAATGTTCCCATAAAGTGTGGTTTAAAATCTAATTTTACAATATTTAAAATATCATTTAAAAAATCTTCCCATTCATTCTCACTCCATACATATTCTCTTTGATAATTAGGAATTTGAACTTTTTTATACTTATCAATAAATTGTTTATAGTTTTTTTTATATGCACTTAACATCTATTTCCACCAAACAAGTTTTCTCAAAAATGGATACTCACTAAATAACAACTCATCTTTTTTTATCTCTACTTCTTTATCTCCATCTAAAAACAAACATTTGTTTTCATAAAGTTTTTTGATTTTAAATCCAGTAGTATTTGAGATGGTTTCAAAAATATCTATATCACTATAAATTGCTTCACTATTTAACTTAATTTTTGTATTATCTTCATTCTTTTCTTTTATAATCACATTTTTATTGGCTAACTTTTCACTTTTGTACAGATCGATTAAATTATCTTCCCCTAAATTATAAGAAGCCTTACTTAAAACATCTTCATAAGTTTCAAGTTCATAGTATTTTACTATTCCACCTTTTTTAAGATTATTTTCTTTTTCTAACTCTTTACTTATACCTGTTATAAGTCCTGATAAAGTTTTTTTAATTCGTGGGATATTTACACTCTCAAAATGCTCTCCCATCTCAACACCTATCCATTTACGACCTAGTTTATGTGCTGTGTTTATGGTTGTTCCACTTCCACTAAAATAGTCCATAATTATAGAGTTCTTGTTTGAAGAAGCTGTTATAACCCTTTTCAATAATTCTTCTGGTTTTTGAGTTGAACCAAAAATACTATTTCTTTCTTTTGATGTTGAACCAATAATTGGTATTTTCCAAACTTCGTCTATATATCTTTCATTGGATTCCATATAAATAACATTTCCATTTTCGTCTCTCGCTCTCATATTTTTTCCATCTCGACCCTCTCTTTTACTTAAAAGAACAGGTTTATCTCTAGCTTCTGTAATTCTTGTGAAAAAATATTTTTCTGCTTTTTTATATAGATAGATTGTTTCTTGATTTTTAGCAAAACTTGTACTACTGTTTGCCATTTTATTTGAATAATACCAAATAATCTCATTTATAAAATTATCTTTTCCTAAGCTATCATTTAATAACTGTCTTCCCATATAATTAGCGTTATGGTCAAGATGCAAATAAAAACTACCCTTATCACTCAACAAATCTTTACTCAACGAAAGTCTGTTTTCCATCAAAGTAAGCCATGTACTATCTTGAAACCTATCTTTATATGCAAAATCACTACCAGTGTTAAACGGTGGATCTATATAAATTAAATCTATTTTTTCACGATACTTTGGAAATATCGTATTTAAAGCTTGAAAATTATCACTTTTTATAAGAACCCCATCTGTTAGGTCATCAAGATTATTAAATGAACTTAATATTTTATATTTTAATTCATTATTTAGATATTTTGTATCTACTGGAAGATAAATATTATCTAACTCTAAATTTAACTCTTTCCATTCTGTTAATAAATCTTTATTTTTAAAAATCTCACTATGAAAAGAGTCATCAATCTTATCAAGAGTAATTATATAATTTAAATTTCTTACAAACTTTGGTTTTAACCACATAGCTCTTAATTCATCTTCAAACTTAGCTATAAGTTCAATAGTTTTAAATATAATCTCTTTTATATTTTTAATCTGTTCTAACCGTTCTATATCCCAATCATTAAATTTTATCTCATCATCATTGAAAAGATAGTTGTACATATAAAGGTTAAACTGCTCTTTTAAAAAGCTTTCGGCATCTTTATGGATAAAAAAGTCTATCTCTCTTTGTTTTTTGTATATATGTATAGCCTTTGATAGTTCATCAGTAGTTATATCTAGTTCATAATTTTCTAGTAATTCATCAAACTTTTTTAAATTTGATTTATTTGAAGATATAAGTTCGTATTTTTTATCTGCTATTTTAGAGTTAAGTTCAAAACTATAATCATCTCCTAAATCTATCTTTTGACCTTTGTAAAGAACCAAAAGAGTAATACTCTTTTGTGTTTTACTTAAATCTTTAAGTATAAATTTTAACTCTTTTTTTTCATTGGTAGATGAGTATTTTAAATCATCACTTACTTCAAAGATTATTTTAGCTCGTAAAATCTCTTCATTGTCATTTTTTATATCATAAGAAGCATCTGATGGAACACTATCACTTTTTACATAGTAAAGCTTACTTGTTTTATAAAATAGTGCTGTATCACTAGAATTTGTATAAACTTTTTCATAAAGATTTTTATAAAATTCTGTTTTGTTAAAATAAGGACAACCTGTTTCATTTAAAAAACTATCAAAAAAGGTAAATGCTTTTACATAGAGTTCATTTTCAGTATGTGAGGAATTAAAAGTTTTTTTGATTTCAGATTCTAATTCTTCTTTTATATGTTTAAAATACTCTGATTTTATCGAAAGAAGATTGCTAAAACCACTTTTACCTTTAAAATTTTCCAATTCACGACCTGCAAACATTAGTTCTAGTTGTGAATAAAAAGCTTGTTTATCTCTTGATAATTTATCCATAATTAGATACTTACCTCTTTTATATCTGCTATATTCAAGATGCTTCTATAAACAGATGCTACCAAGTTTTTACGGTTATTTTTTACTGCAACATCTTCTACATTTACCATAACATCGTTAAAGAAGTTGTCAAGTTGTGGTTTTAAACCAAGTAATGCATCTAACTCTGCTTCATAAGAATCATACTCTTTTGAGTTTACTTCATTATATG
>JAMOPL010000131.1 GCA_027064515.1 Sulfurimonas sp.
TATCATAACTTGCACACCACGAATAGTATAAATCTTATTTTGAATATCTTGATTCTGCTCTACAAGTTGCATAAATCTATCTCTCTATCTCAGGAGGGCAAATCCCAAGTGAGTTCATAATAAGTGCGACATCACTAAGTTCTGCTCCAACTAAAAGTTTTTCTAAAAGTGTAAAAGCATGAACAAGTGAAGGTCCTCTTACTTGCATCCGTCGGATATTTTCAGTGCCATCACCTGCCATATAATAAGCAAACTCGCCTCGTGCAGATTCTACTTTCACCCAAGTATCATCTTTTGGAAGTTTAAATTTTCTGTGTGTTGGCATTTTGACCATCACTTCACCCTCAGGCATTTTAGCTACAACTTGTTCTAAAATATGGATACCTTGATCCATCTCATCTCGGCGAACTAAAGCACGAGCATATACATCTCCAGCAGTTTGTGTTGGAACATCAAACTCTAACTCATTATAAATAAGATAAGGTGCATCTTTTCTGACATCAGCTTTGATTCCACATCCACGGAGAATTTGACCAACATAACCGTTGTTTATAGCCTCCTCTTTAGTTACGATTCCAACACCAATGGCACGGTTTTTAAAACTTGCATTGTTTATAAAAATATCATCATAATCTTTTAATCGTTTTTTCATATATGTAAGAAGTTTAGAAACTCTCTCTAAAAATCCCTCAGGTAAATCTCGTCTAACCCCACCTGGGTAAATATACATATGATAAACTCTAGCCCCAGTTAACTCTTCAAATAAATCTAGAATCAAATCCCTATCGGCAATAGCCCACTGCCCAACAGCATAAAGCCCAATAGAACCACTCTGACCAGCCATCCATAAAAATTGAGCAGCTAAACGGGAAAGTTCTAAAACCATCACACGGATATAAGATGCTCTAGGAGTTATCTCTAATCCTGCCAACTCCTCAACAGCCATCGCAAAATTTGCCTCATTAGGGTCTGGTTCAGGAACACAGATTCTACAAACTATGGTAAAAGCTTGAATCACTGTTCGTCGCTCAACAAGTTTCTCAAATCCACGATGAAGATACCCAACATGAGTAGTTGCCTTTTGGATAGTCTCACCAATGAGGTCTAGCTCTACCGACATATTTCCCGTGATTCCCGGATGTTGAGGACCATGAAAGATTGTTATATGTTTATTTTCCATCTTGATTCTCCTCTTGTATTTTTTTAGCTTCTGCTTCCTCTTTAGCCTTTTTAAGTGCCTCTTTCTCAGCTTTTTTTATAGCTCGAAGTCGTTTCGCTTCCACTTTCGTATCAACATTATCATCACGACCCTCTCTAAAAGTAAGATGATTATTTACAAATTCTAAAGTATCAAACTCTCTTCTAAGTGGTGGGGTATGAACCCAATTCTCTAAACTCAACTCTTTAAGATTCTTATTCCCAACAAAATCAATCCCATACATCTCAGCCAAATCTCTTTCCATAATCTCAGCCTGTTTAAACTTTTGAGATAAAGATTTTATCTTAGTATTTTCACGACTAACCATAGTCTGAATCATAAAAGTACTTCTTCTATCAATAGTAGTAAGCATATAAGTGATAGCAAAATGGTTATCTTCTATCCAGTCTGTACAGGTTATAGCATTAAGAGTTTTATAATTATAAGAATCTCCAACAAAATCTATAAGGGAAAAAACTCTCTCATAATTTACACTCACTTTATACAAGTCATCTCGTTTTATTATTACATCATTAGTTGCAAATTGATTTTTGATTTCATTGAACATAGATTTGTTTTTCCTCTAAGTTTATTTCTAGTTAAATAAAATCCGAGGAACTGTCTCGGATTTTTAAATATGTTATAATATTTTTAGCTTTTTTTTTGTCTTTTACTAAAAACTACAACCCACCATCATACAAATACCAATCAGCCTCATAACTAGGTTCAACTGTTTTCCCTAAAACAGCCTCCTGATTCTTTCTATAAAACTCGTAATTATCTTCATATTTTTGCCAAGAAGATGCTTTACCGTTGCTTATATCTTTTTGTAATGCAATAAATCCCTCTAAAATAGATTCTGGTCTTGGCATACAGCCACTTACATACATATCAACAGGGAGATAATCTTCTAGTTTTTTGATGGTGTTGTATGAATCCCAATACATTCCACCGTTTATAGTACAACTGCCTAAGGCTAAAAGATATTTAGGGTTGCTCATCTGCTCGTAGGTTCTTATGATTCTTCTCAGTGTTTTGTACGAACAGTAACCTGATACTATGATAACATCGGCTTGTCGGGGTGTGGCTGCTCCTCTGATTCCTAATCTTTCAGCATCATAACGAGAGGTAAAAGTTGGTGGCATCTCTATCGCTCCACAACCTGTTCCATAGGCTAAAACAAAAATACTTCTACTTCTAAACCAGTTCATCAAATAATCTACACTATTTTTATGTGAAGTTTTTGAGTTTAGGTCACCCTCTAATGTTCGTTGTTCTTGTAAAAATCCTGTTTCCATTATGAACTCCAAGTTGCTAGTATTAGCCCAACTATTGAAATAATAGTAGGAACTTTTAGTAAAAAATCTACACTTTGTGGTGTTTTAAATCTTCCGTATAATGAACCAAAAGCGATAACAAACAAAAATAAAATAAATGTTTTCGTAATCAGCTCTATAAACCCACTCGCTCCACCTAAAAATAGATCTACCATAAGCACAAGCTTTGCAAAGGTAAATATTGCACTTTGAGACATTAAAAGTGCTAAAAACTTTCCACTAAACTCACTCGCTGGACCAGAATAGACTTCAACGGGTGCACCCACAACATCAAAGGGTGATTGTCCCATCATCCCAATAAAAGAGAATAATGCTCCTATGAAAAGGAGAGGGTAAATGATAGCATTCATTGTTGTTTGTTCTGTTGCGATAGTTGTTATGTCAGCACTTCCACTAAGGCTCATAATGGCGATAACGGCAATATAAAATGGCATCTCTAAAGCAAAAAGGCGAGTAAGTCCACGAGTTACACCCATCACTCCAAAAGGGTTTCCACCAACTCCAACACCAAGAGCATTTCCTAAAGGTCCAAGAACTAAAAGATACAGAACTAAGAAAAGATTCCCATATTCGCTTAAACCTTTGAAACTCTCCCCCGTGTTAAAAAGGGGTATGAAAAAGAGTGTCATAACTGCACCACTCATCATAATGATAGGACCGAGGTAGAACATCCATCCATGAGATGTAGAATCTTCTTTGAGAAAGAATTTTATAGAATCTACAAATGATTGATATACAGGTGGACCAAAACGGCGTTGGAATCTTGCTGTGATATTTCTGTATAAACCGTAGTAAAGAAAACCAAAAGTGTAGGCGATGATGAACATCAAAACTAAATCAAGTAGTATCATTTTAAAACTCCCAATAAAAGGATGATAAGAAATATTATCGCTATATTAAAGTTTAGCGATAGATTCCCTGAGTAGATTTTTCTAAAAATATCAGAGAAAAAGAGTGTTTGTTTAGCGATATAATCATAAAAATATTTTACAGAATTTTTAAGAATCGTGTTGATAAATCCAACTCTTTTTAACTCTTTCCCCATACTATATCCATAATGAAGGTGTGAAGCCTCTGTTGGTACCTCTCCACAATAAGCGATGTCAAAACGATTTTTTACATCTTTAGCTTTTGAGCGAAGATTTATAAATACTAAAAGTGTTACAACAAAAATAGCACCAAATGCACCAATCACAACCAAACCATTATACTGAGCAAATGGGGTTATAAGTGTATCATTTTCCGTGAATGGGATAAGAGTGAGATTTGATTCACTTAAAATCTTGTTGAAGTATGGAACTACAAGAGCAGGGAATGCTCCTAAAATTACCAATACAATAGCTAAAACATATTGAGGAATTAAAAACGACCAAGAGACCTCTTTAACTGATTCTAGTTTTTTATTTGTTGGATGACCAAGATAGATTCCATAGATGAGTTTGTAGATATACAAAAATGCACTTGCACTTGAGAACATAACAGCCGATAGAATTAGCAAATATTTAGCATCTAAAAGTGAAGTATAAATCATAAATTTAGA
>JAMOPL010000132.1 GCA_027064515.1 Sulfurimonas sp.
ATCTTCTTGTGAGCAAATAGTTTTAGGTTGGCAGCTATACAAGTGATGGTAAAATTAAGATTATTTCGCAGAAGTCCTGTAAACCTTGTGTGAGATTGTTTCATTGTAGTTTTTATTAAAGCAAATGTATGTTCAACTTTTGCTCTAACTTTATGCTTTGGTTTTTCATCTTCTCTTTGGTTCTTTCTATCTTCATCACTCATTTTATTTGTCTCTTTTAGACAAACATTATTTTCAATCTCTTTCTCCTTTAGGAGTTCATCTACAGCTTGTGATTTATAAGCTTTATCTGCACCTAATGATTTTATATCACTACCCAATTCTTCAACAAATGTATCAATAGTGGATATATCTGATGTGTTTGCAAATGTTGTTATTGGTTTTAAGATTGCACCAGACTCTGCATCTGTGGCTATATGATTTTTATATCCAGTCGCATATTGTTTTTTACCAGCTTGATAACCAGTTCTAATATCTTTATCAACTTTGTTCTTATGATCATAACTATCTTCTTCTTTTTCAATAATATCTTTAGAAGTTTGGATATCTTTAGTATCTATATCTTGAATCTCATCTAACTCTTCATTCTTAAGTGTTTTGGAATTATAGGCTTTTTTCTTCATGAGTCTTGATACCTTTTTAGGCGATGGTTTCTTTTTTTCTAACTCTTCTTGAATAAGTATATCTATTGCTTTATTATCTGCTTCAATCTTTTTTCTAGTTTCAGACTTTTGTTCTTTATTCTTATTTTTGATTGTATTATTATTTGATATTGATAAAGTGGCATCTACTAGTACATCCTTACCGCCTGTTGCTATAAGCCCTGCATTTTCAAGCTGTTTGTTGACATTATCAAATAGCTTATCATAAAGTCTATTTTTAATAAGAGAATTTCTGAATCTTCCTATTGTTGTAGAATCTGGTGCTAATTCATCTAAACTCAAACCTACAAATCTCATATACAATAGATTTACATTTACCCCTTGCTCAGCTTTCTCATCACTAAGGTCATAAAACTTTTGAAGAAGTAGAATCTTAAACATCATAACTGAATCATAAGCTTTTACACCACATATATTTTTACTACCAATACCATTTTTCTTTAATATAGGTCTTAGTTTATTAAAGTCAATAATGTTATCTAGCTCTTTTAGGAATGAATCTATATATTCTATTCTTGCATCAGCTACTGCATCTGTAAAAGAGTTACTTGATTGTTTAAATGCCACTTTGCCACCTCTATTTATTAGTCCTATTTTAACTAAAAACTACCTATAAAGTGCTTGGTTCAGGGGTTTTAGTTGGATTTATTTTTAGGTGTTACTGTGCAGTGGTCTCTTTAAGATAGTATTATACTGAATAAATTTATTAAAAAATATGATAAAATACTCTCTTAAATAGAAGCATAAGAGAGATTTTATGAGAGTACAATAAAAGTTTTAAGATATTGTAATAAAAGAATTTAAAGGTGAATTATGAAGAGTTTTATTTTTGTAGTAGTAATAGTTGTTGGTATAGGTTATATGTTTCAAAAAGATGTACATGTTAACAGTTACACAAAATCAGATGGAACTTTTGTAAAAGAACATTATAGAAGTAGTCCATAATATATGATTCCAAAAAGATGGTGAATGAAAGAAAATCATCAAATAATGTTTTTTCATCATTATCAGAAAAATATTTACAAGATAAAATGTCTATATGTGTGTTTGATCTTAATAAAAAAATATTATTAGATTTCCCTAATAACTATATTTTTTTTAATTATTTAATTGAATTTATGATGAATATAAAAGTACCTTATTTATACAGTAAAGTTGAAAGTTTGGAAAATCGTAAAAATCAAGAATATATCAATGATGAGTTATATAGCTTTTTAAATAAATATAATTTAGATGAAGGTAGTTCTGAACATTTTATTTTTGATAATATTAGACATGCTTTCATTAATTATAAAAAGGGTGGTGTTTTACGAATGTATCAAGGTAGAGAAGCTGAAGTTTGGTATCCAAAGGTTATTATAAATAAATATATGGGAATTAAAGAGGATATTGATAAATTAGAAAATGAAATAATTATTTATAGAGGGACATCAAAAGATGAATTTAACTCAAATAAATTTGGTCAATCATGGTCAATTGATAAAAATATTGCTTGTGACTTTGCTTTTAAGCACTATGAAAATCAGATAGATTATAAAAATACTAAAAGAGTATTATTAAAATCAAAAATTCAAAAAGAGTTTGTATATTATTATAGTGAAAATGGACGAGAAAAAGAGATAATAATAGATAGTAAAAAAATTGTATTACATACAACTGAAATATTAGAAGAAAGAATTTTATAAATCACACTAACTCAATACGATAATAAATAAAATGATTAAGAGATAAGATGAAAAAAAACATACTAACAACAACACAAAACAAAGATATAGTGCTATCTAAAAACAGAGCGATTTTAAATATTGCTAGTAAAATATTGGCTAGTGATAGTTTGATTCATAGGGAAGTTATAGAGGAGTGGATTCGAGAGATTTGGCTTTGGGCTGATGAAAATGGGCTTGATGATTCTTTGATACCACGAGATAAAAGTCTACTACTTAGTTTGAGTAAGATTGAGCTATCTTGTTTAGGCTTAGATTCCATCTCCAGAGAGTTATGTTTTTTAGAAAATGTAAAAACTCTTAATCTATTTCAAAACAATATAAGAGAACTACCAAAAGAGATAGTCAATTTTAGAGATTTAACTCTATTAAACCTAAAAAGCAATCTCTTAACACTTAATCAAAATCAGCATATATGGATAAATCAGCTCAAAGAGAAAGGGTGTGAGATTTATGTTGATTTTGAGTTAGTTGAAAAGCAAAGTAGCAATATAGTAGATGAGAGTTGGATTCAGAGACTTTGGGATTGGGCTGACGAGAATGAGATAGCTGATTTGGAGTGGGTTGAAAATGAAAACTTTGATGAAGGCGATTACTTTAAAGGTTTGCCTAGAGATAAAGAAAAATTATTAAACTTAACTAAGCTTTGGCTTGGTGATAATCAAATAAGAGAGATACCAAAAGAGATAGGTAATCTTAGTAATTTAACTAAGCTTTGGCTTAGTAGGAACCAAATAAGAGAGATACCAAAAGAGATAGGTAGTCTTAGTAATTTAACTAAGCTTTCGCTTGATAATAACCAAATAAGAGAGATACCAAAAGAGATAGGTAGTCTTAGTAATTTAACTAAGCTTT
>JAMOPL010000133.1 GCA_027064515.1 Sulfurimonas sp.
TTATCTCATTTAGGGCTACAAAAAGTGTCATCCCATCAGCTTCTTGTATTTTAAAACTTTCCATATGTGGAAAATCATTTTCATCATGTGGGTCAAATCTTAAGATATTTATCGTTAATTCTCTTGGACTATTCTCTTTGTTCATACATTTTCTCCTAATTTTTTGTTATCTTTTAAAATATTTTTTATCTCTTTATCAAAATCTGATTCTATTTTTTGTGTTTTATTAAATTTATCATATTCACTAAAAGCTTTTTGCTCAGCTTGTGTTCTTGAAATACTACCATTATTTTCAAGTATTTCATACTCATTAAATTCAAGAAATTTATTTACCGAATTTGATAAACTCTCCATAGTAAATGAGGTGTGATTTTTTATAATCCTTTCAAGATAATCAAAATATCCACTTATAGCACTATCTAAATCTTTTATATCATTCTCACTTAAATAGTTTTTTGCTACTACAGAATCAGATTTTAAAACTCTTCCATCTGGTGAATTTTTCCAAGTTTTAAGCCCCATAAATGGTTTTGTGTGGTCTGCTTCTTTGTGTATTATCTCTGCTGATGTTTGTCCACTTATAGCAAAATGAAATTTATTTTGTACACTAGCATAAAAGTTTTTTGTTACTTGAGAGTTTTTATCATAATCTATACTACACTCTGCAAATATATCTGTTATCTGTTGATATATTTTTCTTTCACTTGTACGGATAGAGCGAACTCTCTCAAGTAGTTCTCTAAAATAATCTTTACCAAAATATTTGCCATTTTTCATTCTATCATCATCCATAGCAAAGCCTTTAATGATAAACTCTTTTAGTATTTTAGTAGCCCATATTCTAAATTGTGTAGCTTTTGAAGAGTTTACACGATAACCAACTGAAAGAATTGCATCAAGATTGTAATATTTTGTTTGGTAGTTTTTTCCATCTTCGGCAGTATGTTCCAAAATGGAACTAACTGCTTCTCTCTCTAACTCTCCACTCTCAAATATATTTTTTAAGTGTTTAGTTATAGCAGGTCTTTGCACTCCAAAAAGTTCAGCTATCTTTTTTTGAGGTAACCAAAGTGTTTCATTATGCAGATATGTTTCTACTTTTATATCATTATTTGGTGTAGTATAGAGTAAAAATTCTGTTAATTCATCTTTTAAAGTTAAGTTATTTACCATAATTTAACACTCCTATAATTATATAAAATAATTTCTTTCTTATCCGAATTAAAATTATTTTTTATATGGTCTAATTCCTCTTGATTCTTAGGATTTACACCTATATAAATTTTATTTATACCATTATCCATAATTGCTTGTTTAATATGTTCATCATTACTTTTTAAGATAGTTCCAAATAATATTAAACTACTATCTTTACTACCACTTGTTTGTAAACTTTTATATGCACTACTTAAAAGTGCATTATGTATTATTTTATTTCTTTTATTTTCAGCTGTACCTTCTGAAATAAAAATCGGATAAATATTCTTATTTAATTTTTCTAAAATTTGATCTTTTAAAGGATATGTTTCTTTATAAGTTATTTTTAAAAAATCTGTTTTATTATCAAATAAATGTAATGCTCCATGTAAATAAAATACATTTTGACCATTATTGTCTTTTTTATTTTTATATACTATTTCATATTCATTATTAGTTGATAGTCCAAATCCATCTTTGAAAATATCTTTTTTTTCTCTTTCTTTAAGTTTAATTGTAGTCCAATATAAAAGTAAATCATAATTTAAAGTATAAATTTTTTTAAAATTACTAATAAAATTCATTGTATTTGTAAATTTAAAATCATCAATAACTGTTATCTTCTCAGGATGATTATTTGTAATAATATCAACTAAGTATTGTTTTAAGTTATGTGTATCAGCTATTAATTTATTTTTAATTTTTTCCGAACATTCATCATTAGAATAACAGCTAATAGTTTTACTTGTATCTTCTAATAATCTCATTATATATTCAAAATCAGCTGTTTCAAGATTTACAAACATTTTATGAATTGGAGAATTTTCTATAATTATCTCTTCTTTTATTGCACTATCAAGTAAACTAGTAAAAGAAAATCTATTAAAATCATAAGACATACTAAACCCATTACCCAATAGTAAAAATCGTTTTTCTGGCTTTGTTTGTTTTAATACTTCATCAAAAGTTATAATTGTATTCATTATTATCCTTAAATCTTATTTATTAAAATATATCAATCCAATCATCATCTTCATAAATATAATTATTACTATTATTTAACAGCCAATTAGGATGTTTGAAAATAACAATACCACCAATAATGGTAAAATCATAATCTTCTTGATTTTCTTTTATCCATTTTTGTAATGCTTCAGCTTTATCTTTTGTTTCTGTAGATTTTGCAGTAGCATCTTTTTTAGTATCTACAATATAAAGTTTATTATCATTTGTTTTAATGATAAAATCAGGATAAAATAATCTATCTTTTTTTTCTTGAGTATCAAAATATTCAATAGCAAAATTATCTTTTCCACTACCCCCTTGCTTATACCACCATAATATATTAGCTTGAGCATCTAAGAATTTAATAAACTCTTCTTCATTTATTTTTCCACGATAGTCATTATGATTATAAAATTTATCATAAACATTTTTAGAACTAGATACTAATTCATAATCATCAGTAAAACTTACTTGTATTGGGGGAATACTAACTGTTAAGTATTCTTTACCATTTTTATCTTTTAATGCTATCTCATAAAGTTCTCTAAACCCTTTTAATGCATTATGTATAAACTGTTTTAAAATACTTTTATCATTATCTTTAAGCAAATCATTAACTATGATTACATAGTATTCATCTTTTGATAATTCTAATCTTTTAGAAAACCAAACATTTAATGATTTTTTTAATGCGCTCCATGACCTTGATGGATTATATTTTGCCAGTTCTATATCTTGCTTCTCTAATTCTTCAAAACATAAAAGATTATATAATTTTTCAATATCATACTTACTAAAATTAAAATCTGTTTCATTAGCTTTTGTTTTTAGCTGTAACATAAAATTATCAAAACTATTTATCTCTGTATCTACAATTATTTTATTAGGTAGATTTGTAATACTTAGTTCCATATTATCTTGAATATTTTGTTTATTCTCATCAAGTATTTTAAGCATATAACTTTGCCATTTTGGTTCAGGACTTAATGTATTAAAATCCACTCTATTATGATAAATACTATTTAATTTTATTTGTTTTATATCTTCTTTTAAAGTTGAAATATGAATTGGTATTTTATTATCTAATTTGTCTTTGATATCTTTTATATGTGATTTATTATAATTTGTATATATATATGCCTTATTTAAAATACCATTATCATAGTGCTTTGCCTCTGGCATCCGTTTTATTCTTCCTATAATCTGTGTATGAAAAGTTGGAGTTTTTATCTCTCTAAACATAACCAAAATAGAAGCTCTAGGACAATCCCACCCTGTAGCTGGAGCA
Source organism: Sulfurimonas sp. (assembly GCA_027064515.1). Classification (GTDB taxonomy): domain Bacteria; phylum Campylobacterota; class Campylobacteria; order Campylobacterales; family Sulfurimonadaceae; genus Sulfurimonas. The sequence goes on from JAMOPL010000133.1 coordinate 3,491, forward strand.
ACTTTAAAAAGCATAAAATTAACTTCATTATTATTTAATTCAATATTTCTTAAATTTATTTTATTACTGTTTCCACTTAACCATATAGCAATTTCATCATCATATACACCTTTATTTTTTAAATAGTTTAGTGCAACAACTTTTTTATTTGATACTACTTGCTCTTTATCATTCATATCACTTGGAAGCTGTATTAATACAAGTGGATTAATATCAAGTCCTAAATCTTCATAATTCTTTTTTAATTCATCTCTTCTTTGTATTGCTAACTCAATCATCAGTTCATCTTCACTTAGTTCACTTGTAGCTAATGAGTTTATCTCTTCTTGCGTTTGTATAATAATATTATCTTTTATAAGTCCACTTTCTATTACTTCATTTTCTATTACTTCAACAAATCCTGCTCTATGATTTGCAACATCACTAATGCTTGGTAAGTTTTTTGGTGTTGCTGTAACTTTTATAATGATTCTAGGGTCAATTAAATTTATAATTTCATCAGCTAATAATGTATCTGTTTCAGAATGTGCTTCATCTATTATTAAAATCAGTTCTCTTTCTTTTTTTGTATTATGAATGTACTCATCAAATACACCATGATTTCCTATTGTAGTTTCACTATCTTTTCTTAAAAGTTTTCCTTCTTTTTCTGTTCCTTTTATCTTCGCCCAATTAATAAAAAAGACATTATTTTTAGATAATCTTTTTTGAGATAAATCATTATAATCTTTAAGTCCCATATCTGTACCATCATTAAAATATTTATAAAGTTTATCTTTTGACTGCATATATGAATCATCACCACCAAAAGAAATCCAAATATATGCTTTATCATCATTAAAATGGTAATTACTATCTATAGTTCTTAAAAACTCTGCCATCATTATGGTCTTACCACTTCCTGTTGGTGCTTTAAAAACTAAAGGCAGTTGATAATTATTTGTATTCCAAAGAGTTAGAAACTCACGACACAATGTATCTACGGCAGTTTTTTGAAAATCTTTTAATATCATTTTATTCCCTCTTTATTTATCTCTTTGTATATATCAATAATTGGTTCAGGTATATCTTCAATTTTAAAATTTGAACCTAAATATCTAAATGATGATTTATCAACTTTCCCATAACTGTAAATATAAAGAGTTGTTTTATACTCTTTTGTTTTTTCAATTAATTCATCAAAATACTCTAAATCTTCTGTAAAATATATAGCTGTATATTTAGAAGTAAAATTATCTTTAAATATTTGATAGTATCTACTTAATTCTACTTGTAAATGTGTATTTTCTTTAATGGCAATCATATTACCAGCTTTATAAGTTAAAGCTTCTCGTTGTGTATCAGCAATAATATTAAAATCCTCTATAGAAACTTTATCAGTTTGATAATAATCCAAATTTCCACCAAGCCCATCTTTAAAGCCTTTTACACTTTTAATACCTGTTATTTTAATTTTATTGTTGTCAAATTTTTTCTCAATTTTATCAAATAAACTTTCATTATCAACAATGATATTATCTATATCTTTCCATATTTTTATAATGTTGTTATTCTGTACTTTTTCTTTTCTAATAAGATAGTCTTCACCTGATTCATTCTTCTTTTGTTTTATAGATTTATATAAATTTGAAAATGTTATATTATCTTCATATAGTATAGTTTTATCATCGCCAGTAAAGTCATAACCATTGATTACTTTATTAATTCTAGGATAAGTAACTGTTGAGCAAATCCCATATGATTTTTCATAATCTATCCATTCTTGTCGTTTAGTTTCTTTCCATATTTTAAGTTCATCTTTTTTTATATTATTATCTTTACAAAACTTAGTTTCTTCTTTTTCCCCAACTTCATTATTTGTACAAAGTATAAATTGTCTATTTCCATCATCCTCTTTATTAAGTTCCAATACTGCATGAGCAGTTGTACCTGAACCTGCAAAAAAATCTAATACAATAGCATCTTTTTTATGAACACTTTTTAAAATTTCTTTGATATACTCTTTAGGTTTTGGAAATGAAAATACATTATCTTTGCCTAGTATTTCATCTAAAGTACTTTTTCCAAGTTCATTGTATCCTGCATCTAACCATAAGTTAGTTTGTACATTAAATGAGTTTTCATCTCGATATGATTTTTCACTAGGAAAGCCATTAGAATTAATAAATAATCTATTGTCATCTACTACTTTTTGGTATTCTCCATTAGTAGTAGTTTTTGCCCATTCTCCATCTAGTCTTATATCATTTTGTAATATATTCTCAATGATAATTGGTTTATCAAGTACTTCTATATATGCTAGTTTATTTCTAATCCCATAAATTTTACCTTGTACCCAACTCTTAGCTTCAATATTAGTCCCTTTAGGGATAGTTTGTATTCTTCTTGGTCTTCCATCAAACTTGAATAGTGGAGTTGGTTTATAAGAACCTCTATCATCAGTTTTAGTTCCTATCATAGGACGAACTAATTTAATAGATTTATTTGAAAAATAAACTAATAAAAACTCAGCAGATTCTGACATGGTACTAGAAGCATTTTGAGGTTTTTGATTTTTCTTCCAATGTACAATATTATTGTCTTTCTTTTCTCCAAAGATTTTATCCATCAATAATTTTAATTGAGCAATTTCATCATTACCAATACTAATAAATATAACACCATCTTCTTTCAATAAATTATGAGCGAGTTTTAATCTTTTTTCCATAAAGCTAAGCCATTTACTATGTCTATAAGAGTTTTCTCTATCTATATAATTATCATTATATTTAAAATCTTTATTTCCTGTATTGTAAGGAGGGTCAATATAAATTACATCTACTTTACCAACATGAGTATAATTTAATACTTGTAAAGCATGATAATTATCGCCTTCTATTAAAATATTATTTGGCTTTTGTTCATCTGTTTGAATAGTGTTATCTTCAATCTTATTTAAAATTGCTATATTCTTTTTGCATTCTACAACAACACTTTCAGGTTCTTTTTCATCATTCCAAATTAGACCAAATTTTTTTGATTCTAACTCTTTAATTCTTTCAATTAATTGTTCTTTTGTAAGATTATCATAATTTGCCAAAGTTTATTTTCCTTATATCAATTTATTTTAATTTAGGTATCAATTGTATCTTCTTTTACCAAAAAATTATATATTAAAATTTAATAATTTTTTACGAGCTTAAGCGAATTTAGAAAATATTAAATATTACCTTTTTAGTTTATTTTGTTCATGCAACAGTTTAAATGAACTATAAATTAACCCATAAGATGATTTATTAGCTCCTCTGATTTTATATTATTTAACATATCTTATTGTTCTTTCAAAGATTTTATTCATATTATCTTCATCTATTTCATATACTACTACAGCATCAAGTAAAAAGTTTGTTAATTCATCTTTTATTGTTAAATTGTTCATAATATAATTACCTTGTTTTTCCCAACTTATTCCCCTAATCTTTCGTTTATACCTTGGTATTTTTTAGGTAATTTATCTATAAATGGCATAAGTGCATCTTGTATCTCAAATCTAGTTGCACCTTTTTCTTGTAACTCTTTTACTTTCTCATCTACTATCT
>JAMOPL010000134.1 GCA_027064515.1 Sulfurimonas sp.
AGTTATATAAAGAGTTAGGTAGCACAGATATTGCAAGAACTAAAAATTATTCTTCTATGTATAATTTAAAAATAGATATTAAAAAAAACAATTTTATACAAAATTGTTTAGAAAAACAATTAATAACGGGTAGTGTAAATTTTATTGAAAATTTAGAGAAAATCATAGGAATCTCTCTTTGTTCTAAAAATAGAGGTCGCCCTAAAAAACAAACACATGAAAAAAGGAAAAAAATGTATAAAAATTTAGTAGTATTAGACAAAGAGCAACATAAAGATTTAAAGATCAATCCATTAGAGAATTTATCTTTTGCAAAACAAACATCGTTTGTTCCAGTAGTAGCAAATGAGGTTGCATTAGTTGGAGCTGGTTTTCCAGTTGTATTTACAGCAAATGAGAATCCATCTCTAGTTTCTTTAGTTTCACTTGGTGGTGAAAATCTAGCAATAAATAAAGATGGAAAATGGATAACTTCTTATGTTCCATCTTTTTTTAGAAAATATCCATTCTCACTAGGTAGTACAAAAGAGAATCCTGAACAAAAAATTATACTTATAGATGAAGAATCATCTTTATTTTCAAAATCAAAAGGTAAACAGCTTTTTAAGAAAAGTGGTGAACAATCAGATACTTTAACTCACGCTATTAACTTTTTAACTACACATGAAAATCAAATGGTTATCACTCAAAATGTTGCAAAAGCTATTTCAGATAGTGGCATACTTGAAGATAGAGAGATTTCTGTTGGTGAGGGTGAAGAGAAAAAAATTCTTGTTCAAGGTTTTAAAGTAGTTGATAGAGAAAAACTTAATGCATTAAGTGATGATATTTTGGCTGACTGGGTAAGAAAAGGAATCATCTCTTTAATTGATGCTCATCTTAAATCATTAGAACATATTCAAACACTTTTCAATATCGCACACCAAAGACAAAGCTAGGAAATTTTATGGCAAATCGAGTACAAAAAAAGAAAACTACTGCAAATTCTGAACTTAAAGAGGCTATTTTAGCCTCTAAAAAATCATTTATAATAGTTGGTTTTTTTAGTTTATTTGTAAATCTACTTATGTTAGTTCCATCTATATATATGTTACAGCTGTACGATAGAGTTATGACAAGTAGAAGTGAAGATACACTAATAATACTTACTTCAATAGTGATGGTTCTTTTTATAACTATGGCACTTTTAGAAATTGTAAGATCTAAAATCCTTGTAAAGATAGGAAATAAACTAGATTCTATCTTAAGTCAAAGAGTCTTCGATACTCTTTTTGAACTAGCAAACAAAAATCCAAGTAAAGCTTCATCTATGCCATTAAACGATTTAACTCAAGTTAGACAGTTTATGACAGGAAATGGTATATTTGCCTTTTTTGATACACCTTGGATTCCTATATATATAACATTACTATTTATGTTTCATCCAGTTCTTGGTTATTTTGCTATTTTTGCATCTATTGTTTTAGTTTCACTTACTATTTTTAATGAGTATTCAACTAAAACAAAATTGGCAGAAGCAAACTCTTTAAATAGAGCATCAACAGTATTTGTAGATATGAATTTACGAAATGCTGAAGTTATTAATGCTATGGGTATGAAAAATAATATTAAAGAAAAATGGAAAGAGAAATATTATGGTTTTTTAAATGCTCAAAATGAGGCAAGTTCAAAAGCTGGTATCTTTTCAAATGTATCTAAAAGCTCAAGAATGATGTTTCAATCTCTTATCTTAGGTCTAGGTGGGTATCTAGCTATACATAATGAGATAAGTTCAGGTATGCTTATAGCTGGTTCTATCCTTATGGGTAGAGCATTAGCACCACTTGATTTACTTATAAATACTTGGAAAGGTTTTAGTAGTGCAAGAGCATCTTATGCTAGACTTGACGCACTTCTAGCAGATTTTCCAAAAGATAAAGAGTATATGGAATTACCAGATCCAAAAGGTGAAATTTTACTTGAAGGTGTTGTTGTGATTCCTCCTGGATCAAAACAACCATCAATCAAGGGTATATCTATGAAAATAGATAAAGGTGATGTTGTTGGTATCATAGGATCATCAGCAGCAGGTAAATCATCTTTAGCTAGAGCAATTTTAGGTTTATGGCCTTTAGTTCAAGGTAAAGTTAGACTTGATAAAGCAGATATTCATCAGTGGGATAAAGTACAATTAGGTAAACATATAGGTTATTTACCTCAAGATATAGAACTTTTTGAGGGAACTATTAGCCAAAATATAGCTAGATTTGCAGAAGTTGATTCTAAAAAAGTTGTAGAAGCTGCTCAAATAGCTGGTGTGCATGAGATGATTTTAAGATTGGCAGATGGGTATGATACTATGATAGGTGTTGGTGGTGCAACACTTTCAGGTGGGCAAAGACAACGAATTGGTTTTGCAAGAGCCATATATGATAATCCTATTTTAGTTTTACTTGATGAACCAAATTCAAATCTTGATGATCAGGGTGAAAAAGCATTAGTTCAAGCTATTCAGATTTTAAAAAGTAAAGGAACAACTGTAATCCTTATAACTCATAGACCAAATATACTACAAGTTACTAATAAATTAGCTGTTATTAAACAAGGTCAGTTAGAAGCTTATGGAAATACAAATGATATTTTACAAAAAATGGCAGCAGCTACAAAAGCACAAGATCCAAAACCTGCACAACCTCAGGTTCAAAAAACACAAGCAGCACCAAAAATTTCACTTAGTAAACCAGGGAGTTAAAGATGAATAATAAAAAAATAGAGATGCCATTAAATGATGATTCCAAAGTTATTCTTTTTGGTTTAAGTATTATATTTGTTGTTTTTGTTTTAGTTGGTGGCTGGATGGCTGTCGCTCCTCTTGCTTCATCATCTGTTGCTATGGGTAAAGTTTCTGCTGACCTTAATAAGAAAACAGTTCAACATCTTGAGGGTGGAAAAGTTAAAGCTATCTATGTTCAAGATGGTGATAAAGTAAAAAAAGGTCAAATTTTACTAAAGCTTAGAGATGTTCAGATAAAAGCACAATTAGATATATTAAACGCTCAATATCAAGATGTGATAGCACTACTTGCTAGACTTAAAGCACAAAGAGATAATAAAGATTTTATATCTTTTCCAGATGATTTAATAAATCAAGTTGCTATAAAAGATCAAAAAAATATATTTAATACAACTCTTAAAACTATAAGAGATGAAAAAATTATAACTAACAATAAAATTGTTCAGTTAAAAAGTCAAATTTCAGGTTTAGAATCTCTTATTTTAAGTAAAAAACAGAGATTGGCTTCTGTGATAGAGGAGAAAAATGAGTGGGAAGTTTTATATAAACAAAGACTTGTTGATAAACAAAAGATTAGAGAGTTAAATAGAGAAGAGAATAGTATTGAAGGTGATTTAGCACAAACTCAATCTGAAATAGCTAGACTAAATGAACAAATAAGTGAAACTAAAAATCAGCAACTTCTAAGAGAAAAAGAGTTCAAAAAAGAGATTCTTCAAAAGTATGTAGATGCTAAATCTCTTATATCTGATCTTAAATCTAAGATTATTGCTACTAAAGATACTTTAGATAGAACAACTATTGTTGCTCCTATTGCAGGTACAGTTGTTGGTATGAGTTTACATACTGTTGGTGGTGTTATCGCTCCTGGTACACCTATACTAGAGATTATCCCGAACAATTCAAAACTTTTAGTAATTGCTCAAGTACAAACAACAGATATAGATAAAGTTAGAAAAGGTCTTTTAGCAGATATAATGTTTTCAGCTTTTAACTTGAAACAGATCAATGTTATTCAAGGTAAAGTTACTCATGTTTCGGCTGATAGTTTTATAGATGAGGTAACGGGTATGCCTTATTATGAAGCTAAAATAGAGGTTACAGATGAGGGTATAAAAACCTTAAAAGAGAATGGATTTGTACTTGTTTCAGGTATGCCAGCACAGGTTATGATTAATTTAGGGAATAGAACAGCTCTTAGTTATCTGGTAAAACCTTTTACTGAAATGTTAGGGAGAAGTTTTAATGAAGAATAATAAATTCATCCTCCCATTTCTTTTAACTTTAACTTCACTTAATGCAGATACACTATTATTTTCTAAAGCTTACGAATTAGCTTTAGAAAATGCACACTCTATAAAAGCATCTATATTTAAAGTTGAAGCATCAAAAGAAAAACTAAAACAAGAAAAAGCTAGACTTTACCCTCAAATTAATCTTTCTGCTTACTATAAAAAATCAAAATATAATTATAATGAAAATTATAGTGCAAATAAAGATACGATTGATCAGGGTTTAATGAGCTATAGCCTATCTGTTAAACAGTCTATCTATAATGCTGAAATATACTCGAAAATTTCTTTGGAAAGATCAAGAAGTGAACTGTATGGTGTTGGTGTTGAGTTAGAAAAAGAGGAGTTAGCTCAAACTGTTTTTAAGGTTTACTTAGATTTACTAAAAACTCATAATAAAATTAATTTATATAGTTCATATCTTAAATATACTAAATTAAAGTTGGATGAACTTAATAAAAAGTATAAGATGTTTATGGTTAATAAAATGGATCTTTTAGAGATGAGAGTTGAGTATAAGTCGGCTCAAATTGACTTAAATAAAGAGAGAAAATTACTTGCTGTTAATAAATTAAAATTAAAACAACTAATAGGTGATAATGAATATACACTGCCATCTATTAAATCTGATAAAAAGATTTTAAACAATATAGATTCTATGAAAATATCTGTAATAGATAAAAGTGACTTTTCATCAAATCTTCAACTACTTCAAGCACAATTAGCTTTAAAATTATCAAAAAAAGATATAGAAAATGCTTTTGATGCACACTATCCAAGACTAGACTTAGAAGCATCTTATGCTGGATATAGTACAGATGATCCAACAACTGATTCCTTGTATAAAAATACTAATAGTATTATGTTAGTATTAAATGTTCCTATATATAGTGGTGGAAGAGTTTCATCAAAAGTAAAAGAGTTAAAACTAACAAGTAGTGCTGCAAATGAGGAACTCATAAATACAGATAAAGAGATTAGAGTTAAATATGATGAGTACTTAACTCTTTTTGAAGCATCTGCCGAATCTGTCTCAATGTATAAAGATGCTTTAGAATCGTCTAATTTATATGTTGATTCAATTGAGCAAGGTTATCAACATGGATTAAAAAGTATTATTGATTTAAATGATGCTGAGAATAAACTATATGAAGTAAAATATAAATATATAGATAACATATATGATATGGTTGATTCATATATTAGTTTATTAATTGTTACAAATAATTTTGAAAATATTGAATTATTAGATAAACTTCTAGAATAATTAAAACAGGTTAAATATTATGAAAAAAGCAATAATTACGGGAATTACTGGTCAAGATGGTACATATTTAGTAGAGTTACTTTTAGGCAAAGGTTACGAGGTTTATGGTACTTATCGTAGAACATCATCAGTTAATTTTTGGAGACTAGAGGAGTTAGGTGTAGAAAATCATGAAAATCTACACCTTGTTGAGTATGACTTAACAGACCAAGCTAATAGCATCAGAATGGTTATGGAGATTCAACCAGATGAGATTTACAATCTTGCAGCTCAGAGTTTTGTTGGTGTCTCTTTTGAACAACCACTTGCTACTGCTCATATTACAGGTTTAGGTTGTGTTCATCTTCTTGAAGCTATTAGAATCGTAAACCCTAAAATTAGATTCTATCAAGCAAGTACATCTGAGATGTTTGGTGAAGTTCAAGAGATTCCTCAAAAAGAGAGTACACCTTTTTACCCTAGAAGCCCTTATGGTGTAGCTAAATTATATGCTCATTGGATGGTTATTAATTATAGAGAATCTTATAATATTTTTGGATGTAGTGGAATCTTATTTAACCACGAATCACCATTAAGAGGGAAAGAATTTGTAACAAGAAAAATTACAGATTCAGTAGCAAAGATTAAACTAGGCAAACTTGACTGTATGGAACTAGGAAATATGGATGCAAAAAGAGATTGGGGATTTGCTAAAGATTATGTAGAAGGGATGTACCTTATGCTTCAAGCTGATAAAGCAGATACTTATGTTTTAGCTACAAATAGAACTGAAACTGTTCGTGACTTTGTAACTATGGCATTTAAAGGTGCTGGAATTGAGATTGAGTTTAGTGGAACTGCTGAAAAGGAGATTGCAATTAACAAAGCAAGTGGTGAGACTGTTGTAAGAGTAAATCCTAAATTTTACCGTCCAGCAGAAGTTGAACTTCTTATTGGTAACCCTCAAAAAGCAAAAGATGAGTTAGGTTGGGAACCAAAATGTAATCTTGAAGAGTTATGTGCAATGATGGTAAAAGAGGATTTAAGAAGAAATGAGATTGGTGTAACTTTTTAAGCTATGAAAAAAGTTTTAATTACAGGGATAGATAGTTTTACTGGAAATTATCTATCCTCACATCTTGAAAACTGTGCTTATGATATACATGGAACATCTCTATTTAACTCATCTGAAAAAAAGTATAAGTGTGATATTACAAATAAAAATGATGTAATAGCTGTACTAAAAAAAGTTAATCCTGATTTTATCATACATCTATCTGCTATATCTTTTGTTGCTCATGGAAATAACGAAGATTTTTATAAAGTAAACACTATTGGAACTACTAATATTTTAGATTCTTTAGTTGAGTTAGATATAAATCCATCTAAGGTTATATTAGTTAGTAGTGCTACTATATATGGAAATCAAGGTTTAGAAGTTTTAGAAGAATCTTTATGTCCAATACCTGCAAATCATTATGGTGCAAGTAAATATGCCATGGAATCTTTGGCTAAAAACTACTTCAATAAACTAAATATAATTATCGCAAGACCATTCAACTACACAGGTGTAAATCAAGCTGATAACTTTTTAATCCCTAAAATTGTAAATCATTTTAAAGAGAAAAAAGAGGTCATAGAACTTGGAAATCTTGATGTTAGTCGAGAGTTTAATGATGTTGGTTTTGTATGTGAGGTTTATAAAAAACTTTTAGAATCTACTACTAACT
>JAMOPL010000135.1 GCA_027064515.1 Sulfurimonas sp.
AAAATAAAACCCATCATCAGGAAGTTTTTTCCCCATTGATTTTGGATTATTTATCATTAAAGTATTTAACAACTCTTTTATAAGCTTTTTCTCCTTACTAGTTTCTATTGTATAAAAAGAACTATTTTTAATCCCATTTTTCACAGCTTTTGGGTGTAGTCCTTTTATATATTTTACTGTTAGTTTTGAAGATTCTTTAGGATTAGAAACATACCATTTTAGTGATTTATTATACTCCTCTATAAATCTTTTTATCAATTTTTTATCTTTTATAGTATCGCCAACAGCTAAGAATCCAACTTGTGCGAAAGATGTTTCACTATTGAAAGTTCTTTTCCAAGCATCAAGTAAATTTATACTAAAAAATAGTTTATGGGGGCTTTTATCTGATGGTAATGATTTAGCTTTTTTAAGTGCCATCGAGATTCTAGGCTCTGAGAGAATCGCACAATCAATTTTACCTTTTAAAAGCATAAGAGTTGAGTTTTTTGAAGATTGTGTATAAACTATATTTACATCTTTTTTAGAATCAAGCCCATTCTCTTTTAGTAAAATTCTCACTAGAGAATCAGCCAAACCACCACGAGAACCTATCCCAATAGTTTTACCTTTTAAATCTTTTATAGTGTTAATACTCTCATCAGAAGAGACGATTCCTCTAGCCCCACCCATAACTAAATGTGTGAGTTGCACCTCTGCACCACGGTTATATAAAATTGACCCAGCAGTTATAGGAACAGCGATGAAATTTACCTTTTTATTAAGAATTAGAGCTTTTAACTCATCGGGATTTTTCCATCGTTTAAACTTTATCTTTGTATCTATATCTTTGAGTGAATCACTTTTTATCATATGAAAAATAGGATGTGAAACTCCAGCAGATGGTCCTGCTATGGTTATAATTTCATTTGCATTTAGACTTAGTATCATAAGTACTATTAGTATTATTTTTATCATTTTATCTCCTAAAACTTCGCATTAAACCCAAGATAAAAGGCTCTTGAACTTGACGAGTATCCATCTACTACTTGATAGTATCTATTGAAGATATTATTTACTTTTATATAAGCATTCATATCTTTTTTTATCTCATAGTTTGTAACAAAATTCATCACAAGATATTTACCAGTTTGTCTACCTCTCTCCTCTTGTGTTGCACCCATATTATCATATCTCTCTCCAACATATTCACCGTTTAAATTGAAGTTAAGTTCATCATTAAAATAGTAATCAGTTACCATTTTATAAGAATCTTTTACCCTTCTTCTAAGCTCTATTCCATCCTTATCTTTTGCAGATAATCTTGTATAGCTTAGATTTATAAAAATATCATCTGTAATTGCTCTTGTATATTTTGCCTCAATACCTTTAAAAGTTGACTTACCAACTATATTTATATGTTGTTTTGCTTTACGGTCATAAGAGATTAGATTATCAACTGTATTGTGAAAATATGTCAAACTAATACCATTATACTCAGCAGTTATGTCAAAACTTTTTGTATCTTCAGCTTCTAGGTTGAGATTCTCTTTTCCATTAGGATTTAAAATCATAATTATACTAGGAGCATTGTATCCAGTTCCATAGTTTGCACTTAAATAAGATTCATTGTTAAAATTATATTTAGCCCCTACTTTTCCTGTAACCTTATCATCAAAAGAGGAGTGATTATCTTTTCTCAAACTTTCAGTAATCACAAATTTATCTATATAGTTTGTATTTGTTATAAAAACAGCTGTTGAATCTACATCTCTTTCATATCTACTCTTGTCCACTTTTTGAGTATGAACATCCTCTTTTTTATACGAAGCCCCAACTAAAACAAAATCTTTTTCTCGGTAGTTTATAGAATCATAAAACTCTATCTCATCAGTTCTACCCTCATAAGTTTTTATACCCTTTGTAGCATCAAAATCATCTCTATCAAATTTTGCAATATTATATTTTAAAGATAGATTGTGATTAAAGATTTTTTTATTATATGCTAAGCTATACAGGTATGTATCAGTTTCTACCCTCATATCTGAATCTTCTGTTCCATTGCCAACTGAATAAGTATCATTATTATTTTTAGTATCTATATTTGAAAATTTAAAAGATAATTTATCATCTAAAGTAAAATTATAAGCAAGATATAGATTTATAGTTCTATTTTTATACCCATCATCCTCATAATCATCTATATCAGTTCCATAAGGTGATTGAGCTGAAAAACCATCTGTTTGGTACTGATTTATAGATAATTTTGCACTATAATCATCTGTTTTATAAGAACCAAACACACCCAACTCTTTAGTGTTAAAACTACCAGTTTGAATCTTCACTCCACTGTGAAAACCTTTTTTTGCCTCTTTACTTATGATATTTATCACACCAGCACTAGCATCAGCACCCCAAATTCCACTTTGAGCTCCAGAGATAAGTTCGATTCTTTCAACATCATTTAACATCAGTTTTGAAAAGTCAGCACCATATTTGCTAGATGGGTCTTGAAATCTAACCCCATCCACAAGCACTAAAACTCTAGCCCCACCAACACCACGAACATAAAGTTTTGTTAAACCACCAACCCCACCATCTTGTGTAAAACCTACACCAGCCATAGAGTTTAAAACCTCTGTAACTGTTGTGTATTTTCTCTCAGCTATCTCTTCACCTGTGATAATCTGAATATCAGAGGTTGTATCCTCTACATTTTGAGATACTTTTGTAGCACTAATTACAATGTTATCTAATGTTACTTCATTAGATAAAAGTACAGATGTGATTAAACTTATAGTTATTATTTTTTTCATTATTTTTCCTTAATATTACGATTATTTTTTAGTTCTTGTTTGTAATATTAAGAAAATGGAGGGGAATTTATCTTTAGTCGTAGAGGTTTACCGTCACAAGTATGAACAGCACTTAAAAGAGCAATAATTTTTGCAGTTGATACAAAAGCCTGTATAGCAACAAGTGAAAAATATACCTTTCCAAAACCTTTGACTTTCAACTATTAATACCTTTTTTTGATAATTGGGTGAATAGAAAAATAAGGGCTGAAAAGCCCTTAAAATTATGCTTTGTTATAAAGTCTTTTTTCTATAAATATTGTGTTAGAAAGAGTGTTTTTTAATGCTTTAGCAAATGCTAAAATAGCTAAATCTGCTAGAGGTTCAATAATAATAACTAACATATACGCAGAACCAAAACTAAGAACTGAAGCTATATTTTCTGCCCCAAACCCTTGACCATAAAATGCCCAAAATGCAACCCAAGTAACGATTCCAGCTTGGTAAGCAATAGATAGCTTAAGAACTTGAGAGTATTTTAACTCTGTGTATGAGATATTTTGAGGGATAACTTTTTTTGCTAAATATGCGATTCCCATTAGAGGAACAAGAATTGTAGTTACATTCATCCCATATTGAGGTAAATCAAATTGTGCAAAGAATATCCCCTGTACTAACAGTCCTAAAGCTAAACCAACACTAGCAGGAGCTACACCAAAAAGTAAAAACAGTGTTGAACCTAAAATTAGATGAACCTCAGAAACACCTACTGGATAGTGAGGGAAAATCTCAAAAAAAGTAAAAACTAAAAGTGTTGAAGCGATAACTTTAACTAAAAAAGAAAGAATATTATTCTCTTTAATATTATCGTACGAAAGTTTTGCACTAGCAATTATTACTGCTGATGCAGTACCATACGAAAGAGTAATTTTCGCAGCATCTACCATACCTGGTTCTATATGCATTTTATATCCTTGAATTATTTTTAAAACTTGCACTTAGATTATATCAAATTTATGCAATAATTCCACAATAATTATTAGGTGAAATTATGGGATATAACGATTGGTTTGAAAAACATTCTGAGAAACATAAAAAAATAGTAGCTAAATTAGTAGAAAAAAATTACTCAAAAGAACAAATCATAGAGTATTTTGATTTTGATAATATGGTAAAAATGGAGTATGATTTTTGCCCACTTTATGCTAAAAATAAAAAATGTCATGATATGGAATCACTTAACTGCTACCTATGTGCTTGTCCAAATTTTAGGTTCAATGAAGATGGATTAGGTGTTTATAATGAGTTTAAGATTCTTAGCAAATGTAATATCCATAATGGAACAGAGTTTGCGAGCAAAGGTGTTATTCATCAAGATTGCTCAAGCTGTACAGTTCCACATCACAAGGCATTTGTGGAGAAAAATTTTGATTTGGATTGGAAGAAAATTATGAAGAGTTGTCAAGTATAAATGGGTGTAACAACACAAATTACACTTGATGAGTTAAATGAACTATTTCCACCCTACGATTTCAAAAAACTCATCCCCACAACATCAGGAATTATAGATACAACTTATATTGTTTTTACTGATAAGAGTGGTTATATCTTAAAAAAGTATGAAAGAGATATAAGCGAAAAGATAGAGAGTGATAAAAAACTTTTAAATGAATTAAAATCAGTTGGGTTAAATGTTCCAACTTGTATAGCTGAGAGTGGTGAGTGGTTTTTGTATGAAAAGTTAGATGGTGTTCAGCCAAAGGTTGTGAAAAGTTATCATATCGTTGCTCTTGGACGATTCTTAGCAACACTTCATCAACACACTTATAAAAAAGATTGTAGCTGTAAATTTATCGATTCCTATGAGATTGACAAACTTCTCAAATATACAAAAAACAACTTCTTTAGCCACTACAAAAAACTTCAGTTTCTAGAATCTTCTGAGATGCAAAATGATGGTTTTATTCACGGTGATATTTTCAAAGATAATACAGTTTTTGATGGAAATAAAATCGGAGTTTTTGATTTTATAGATTCAGGGTGTGGAAGTTTTAGTTTTGATTGTGCTGTTGGACTTGTTGGGTTTAATTCTCCTAGTAATTTTTATATTAATTTATTTTTAAATGCTTACAACCAAAAAGCTCCAAAAAAGCTAGATAAAAAAGAGTTACTTTCCCAAATAAAAATAGCATCAAAATTTTATGCACTTCTACGGATTAACAAATATAAAAATACAAAAAGTGCAAAAGAGTTGATGAATTTTTGATACAATTCTTTTATGGAAAAACGAAACTTTATACTCAATGATGACAACTTACAAAACCTAGAAAATTTTAGTGAAATACTAAAAAAAGATTACTCAACTATGATGAATGAAGCTCTTGAAGATTACTTTCAACAAGCTCAAAAAAATTTACTAGAGAAAAATCTAGCTGACCAAAACTCACTCACCAACCTTGATTATGATGAGTTTTGGGATGATGTAGAGATATAATGAAACACGGTGCAAATATATATAAATATGCTTCTCAGCATGGTTGTGATTCTAATGAAATAATTGATTTCTCATCTAACATAAATAGCTATCACCCAAAGATAACAGTAATTCCAACTTCAGATATGCTAGTAAAATATGGGGATACAACTTACTCAAAGTTAAAAGAATCTATAAAAAACAAATACAAAATCAAAAAAAGTCAAATAGCTTTATATAATGGTGCTACATCTGCGATTTTTGGACTTTTAGAATCATTAAAACAAAAAAGAGTTTATCTTTATGCCCCTCTGTATGGGGAGTATGAAAAAGCTTCTAAAGAGAATAATAAAAAAATTATAAAAATCAATCGTTTTAAGAATCTCTATGCAAAACCAAAAAAAGGTTCTATTGTTATTTTTGTGAATCCATCTACACCTGATGGAAAATATTATAACCTTGAAAAGTTATTCACAATTTGGGAAAAACAAAATTGTACAGTTATTTTAGATGAATCTTTCCTAGAATTTGAGAATCTAAAATCATTTAGAGATAAAATAAAAATTAATAAAAAACTCTACATTATCCAATCATTCTCAAAGTTTTACTCATGTGCAGGGGTAAGAATCGGTGCAATCTTCTCCAACAAACAAAACATCAAAAAATTAAACACCCCTATGTGGAATCTCTCATCGTTTGATGTGGCATTTTTAAAAGAGAGATTAGATAATTCGAAGTTTGATAAAAAGAGTAAAAAACTCCATATTAAAAATAAAAAAGAGTTAGTAAAGTTTCTTGAAAACTCTAATCTTTTTGATAAAATTTATGAAAGTGATTCTAATTTCATTTTAGTAAAATCATCACAAGCTAAAAAGATATTTGAGCATCTTTTAAAATATAAGATTCTAGTAAGAACTTGTGGAAGTTTTGATTATTTGAGTGATAATTATTTGAGATTTGGGGTGAAAGATTCTAATCTTCATAAGAAACTAATAAAAGCTTTGAAGAGTTTTTAGATTCTATCTGATAAGATTGCTAATCTAATTTTTACATAATAAAAGGCAAAAAAATGAACTCTCTAAGCATATTCGGCACAAGTAGTGATGCTGGTAAATCTACCCTCTCTTTTGCTATCACTTATCTCCTCCATCATCGTGGAATCAAGGTAGCTCCTTATAAAGCACAAAATGTTTCAAACAACTCACAAGTGACAGATGAGGGTGGTGAGATAGCGATTCCTCAACATTTCGCAGCAGAGGCGATAGGGCTTAAAACTACACCTTTTATGAATCCCATACTTTTAAAATCTGGTGGAAAATCAAAATCTCACATCATCATAAATGGTAAATCTAAAGGTGATAAAGATGTTTGGAACTATTACAGAGATATAGACACACTAAAACCTTATGCTAAAAAAGCTTTTAAGAATCTTCTAAAAGAGTATGATTGTATTGTAGCTGAGGGGGCTGGTTCACCTGTGGAACTAAACTTAATGAGTAAAGATTTATCTAACATATATATAGCAGATAAATTTAACACTAAAATTATTTTAGTAGCCGACATACAAAGGGGAGGAGTTTTTGCTTCTATATATGGGGTTTACAACCTTTTACCTAAAAAACTTCGTAAGAATGTTATAGGTGTGATTGTAAATAAATTTCAAGGTGATATGAGTTTGTTTGATGAGGGTGTTAAAATCATAGAAGAAAAATTTAAGATAAAAGTGCTTGGTGTTGTGCCTTTTAAACCTTTTAATTTAGGCTTTGAAGATAGTGCTTCACTTATGAACTATACTCAAGATACCTCAAAAGCTATCATAAAAGTTGGGGTGATAAAACTCCCACATATTAGTAATTTTACAGATTTTGAGCCTTTGATAGTTGACTCTGAGATAGAGTTATCTTTCATATCAAACCCTAGTGAGATCTCATCTTGTGATGTTGTTGTGATTCCTGGTAGTAAAAGAGTTTTAGATGATTTGGCTTGGCTTCGTGAAAGAGGATTTGAGAAACATATAGTTGCCAATGAGAAAACTATTGTAGCTATTTGTGGAGGATACGAGATGCTTTTTGATAGAATCTTAGACCCTCTACATATAGAATCTAACATAGATGAAGTTGATGGTTTTAAACTTTTTAAAGGTGATATTTTTTTTCAAAAAGAGAAGATTGTAAAAAAAGGGTGCTATAACCTTTTTGGAACTATGGTTGATGGGTATGAGATTCACAATGGAATCACAAAAAAAAGAGCTAAAAGTAGAGATAAACTCTATGGAACTTTTGTTCATGGACTTTTTGATAATGATGAACTAAGATATAAAATATTTTCTGCCATAGATGAAAATTACAAAGGGTATAATTTTAAAAAGTTTAAAGCTAAAAGTATAGATGAGTTTGCTCAACATATAGAGAAGTTTGTTGATGTTGATTATATTGTTGAAAAATTAAATGATTAACATCATAATAACAATTTTAGCCTACACCATAGATAGAATCTTCGGTGAATTTAGTTTCATAAAACACCCTATTATTATCATAGGGAATCTTATAACCTTTTTTGAAAAGAGATTCTATAAAGATTCTATACTTAGAGGTTTATTACTTTTTATCTTTATGTTAGTTATAGTTGGTGTGGTTGTTAGTTTCTTAACTTACTTATTAAACTCTTTACCAACTTTTTTAAACATTATCATAACCTCATTTATAGCCTCAATGTTTCTAGCTCATAGGATGTTATACGATTCTGTGAAAGAGATTTTAAGTGCTGAGAATAAAAGAGAAGCTATCTCAATGCTTGTTAGTCGTGATACTGCCAATATGAGCGATAGTGATGTTTACAAAGCATCTATTGAGACCTATGCTGAGAATCTTAGTGATGGGGTTATTGCTCCTGTTTTTTACCTTTTATTTTTTGGATTGCCAGGAATCGTTATATATAAAACTATCAACACTCTCGATTCTATGGTTGGTTACAGAAATGAAAAGTATGAGAACTATGGTAAAGTTAGTGCTATTTTAGATGATGTCGTAAACTTTATACCATCACGAATCACTGCTGTTCTCATTATGATTCTTGGGAAAAGAAAAGATATTTTTAGTTTTTACAAAGATGGTAAAAAACACGATTCTCCAAATGCTGGACATCCCATAACTGCTATGGCTCTTGTAGTTGGTATAAAGCTCGGTGGTGATACCTCTTACTTTGGAAAAATTAAGAAAAAGCCATATTTTGGAACAGGAAGAGTTGAGATAGAAAGTATGGATTTAACTAAAGCACTAAGCATTAGGGATGGAGTAGATTTAGCTATTTTTTACCTTTCACTATTACTTATTATTATACTGTTTATCCTCTAAAATTTATTGACATATTATTTGCTTTATAAGACTATAATTAGTTGACAAAATGAAAAATATATACGAACTATAAAAAAATTAAGAGATAATATTATAAATACTTAAAGGTGATATATGATTCAACAAAATAGCTCTACTAATATAACAAATCAAATACTTAGAACTTCGGATGATGAAACTTTTACTTACAATGGTAATTCAGTAAAGATTATTACAGTTTTTACAGATGGTGGAACATCAATAGCACTAGTAGAAGATGAAAATGGTGAACTGTTTGAAGTACCAAAAGATTCTCTAAGATAAGATTTTAGCCTATGTTTAAAAAACGGCTAGAATTAATTTTTATCTCTATAATAATCCTCGCTATCTCTATACTCGCAAAAAACTACTACGATTCTTACACCTACAAACATAACGATATTTCTCAAAATTACAAACAACTTATTGCAGATAAAGAGCAAGAGGTTTTAGATCTTATGCAACAACACTATGGGATTAGACTTGATATTCCCCTTATAGTTACAGACGAATTCAAAGGTAGGCTTTATGGTCTTACCTCATACAAAAATGGTAGAATAAAAATATATCTCAATAAAAAAGTGATGCAAGAGAGTATGGATTATATTTTAGAGAGTGTTATAGCTCATGAGTATGCTCATGCACTTATGTTTCAACAGGGGTATCTTCATTCAGGTAAAAAGGGTCATTCACCTAGATGGCAACAAACTTGTGTAAATCTAGGTGGAATAAATTGTGGACAGTATGTAAATAGTAACGATGTTGTTATGGGTAAAATGCCCTTTTAAATAACAACTTTTAACAGTTAATAACCTCAACCTTAACAGATTTAAAAGCAGCTGTTTGTATAAGCTCATCACTTTTATCTCCAAAAACATTATTGATTTTAGATTCAGCATAGTGAAAAGTACAAAATAGAGTTTTTGCTTGAACCTTGTCTGTGAACTTTATAGTCAATGGGTTTGTTTCACCATACTCTGTTTTCAAGATAACTTTTTCACTTGTAAAATCTTTGGCATCATTCTTATTCACAAGTAAAATATCTTCACTATACCTCTCTACTAAAGTTGCTGTTTGTTTTGTTTGGGATGCATTGTTATAGTGTGCGATTGTTCTACCCGTAGTAAGATAGTAACCCGTCAGTTTTTTATCTAAAATCTCCTCTACCATACCACGAAGTTTATACTGAGCATAGTGGAACTCACCTAAACCATCTGGTGTTCTAAAATCTAGTTGGTGAAGTCTAGGTGTATCTTCTGTATAAACTGGCCACTGTAACCCTCTTTTACGATGTCTTTGAAGCCTTAAGTAAGAAGCACCACTAAATCTTCTATGTGCTACCTCTCTAACCTCATCCCAAACCTCACTAGAATCTTTATAGTTTGCATCTCCACCCATCTTCTTATCCATCATCTGTATAACTTCCCAATCATCAGGCAAATCTGATTTTACAAGTGGTTGTGAAAGGTGTAATCTTCTCATAGCATTTACATAAACACCCGTTTTTTCATAAGCAGATTTTACACCAATTACAATATCAGCTCTTTGTGCAATATCTGTCATAAATAACTCTTGAACCATAAGCAATTCTAACTTATCAAAAGCCTTATCTATTTTATTAAGATTTGGATGGATATGAGTTATATCCTCCCCCATATTTAACACAGCTTTTATCTTATCTTCAAGCATTGCATCAACTAACTGAGGTGTCATTAAACCAACCTCTTTAGCATCTTGATAATCTGGTTCGTAGTATGGAAGCATACCCATATCACAAGCACCTTGAACATTGTTTTGTCCACGAAGAGGCATAAGTCCAGCACCCTGTTTTCCTATGTTTCCAGTCATAAGTGCTAAGTGAGTTATCGCCATAACAGCATAAGAACCATCTAAATGTTCAGTGATTCCTAAACCCCAAAAAATCATAGAGTTTTTAAGAGCATACTCTCTAGCAACTTTTGGAATCATCTTCGCTAAGTATTCATAACCCTCTATATTTTCAAAATATTTAGGGTCAGCATATTTATCATCTAGGATGCTTTGTTTAAACTCCTCAAAACCTTTTGTTCTGTTTTCTATGAAACTCTCATCATAAAGCTCTTCGTCTATAATTACATAAGCTATCATATTTAGAACAAGTAAGTTTGCTTCGTGAGGGATAATAGCTTTGTATTTTGAAACACGGTGAAGTTTAATCTCACGAACATCAAATACAGCTAGATTATTATATTTACCCGCCATATTGACGATACGATTTGCGATAATTGGGTGAGCTTCTGTTGTATTTGAACCAATAACAATCATAAATTCACAATCATAAATATCGTTATAAGGATTCGTAGCAGCCCCCTCGCCTATTGTAGTTTTCATACCCTTTAAAGATGGAGCATGACAAACTCTCGCACAGTTATCTACATTTGGACTTTTTAGTGTTTGACGAGTAAACTTTTGAAACAAGAAAGCACTCTCACAAGATGTTCTTGCTCCACCGATAGAACAAACAGATTTTTTACCATATTTACTTTGAATCTCTTTGAGTTTCATAGCTGATGCTGTTGTAGCAGTATCTAAATCACACTCATACCAAGTATCATCTAGCTCAACTAAAGATGAAGAGATAGCCTCTTTAATCGAAGGATTCTCTAAAAGAAAACTTTTTCTAATTCTAGGAGTTCTTATTCTATCTTTAGAATCTACAAAATCAAAACCATACTTACCTTTAATACATAGTTTTCCCTCCGAAACTACACCATCTTTATAAGCAAATATCTTCTCTATCTTATTATCTGACACCTCTGCAGCTATATCGCAACCAACACCACAATATGTACAAACACTTTCGATAGTTTCAAACTCTTTCATTTTAAAAATCCTAGAATAATTTATTATCGGGAGTTTACTATTATCTCTCTTAAAAATTATATAGGTTACCTTAAAAGCATAATTAACTAAGTTATGTTAAATCTTATCGTTATTTAACCATTTTACACTATACTATTTTGTAATTAAATCTATTTACGGAGTACTATATAAATGCCTTTTACACTATCAGACCTAAAAGAAAATAATTCTGACCTACTGAACCTTTTAACTCAACATCTCCCAGATATGTTGTGGGTTAAGGATTTAAACGGTATTTATATCTACGCTAATAAAACTATTTGTGATGGTTTACTGATGGCTAAAGATACTAAAGAGCCGATAGGTAAAGGTGATGTTTTTTTTGCTCTTCGTGAGAGAGAAGCACATAAAGATAAACCAAATTGGCACACTTTTGGTGAATTATGTTTCAATAGCGATCAAGTTGTAATTGACAACGACAAAGCTATGAAATTTGAAGAGTATGGGAATGTAAAGGGTGAATTAATGTATTTAGAGGTTTACAAAGCTCCTTTTTACGATAAAGATGGAAATACTATCGGTACTGTTGGTGCTGGTCGTGATATAACTAAACTTAAAAAAATACAAACAGATTTAGAAAAAAGCTTAAAAACACTAGATAAACAAAGAGAACAGTTAGAGTACCAAGCAAATCACGATTCACTTACATCTTTACCAAACCGTATACTCTTTTTAGATAGATTAGGTCAATCGATAGAGTTAGCAAAAATAGAGAAAAAGAATGTTGCTGTATTTTTTATAGACTTAGATAATTTTAAAAAGATTAATGATTCCCTTGGTCATAATATAGGAGATAAAGTTCTAGTAGAGGTTAGCAAAAAATTAAAAACTAAGATGAGAAGGTCAGATACTCTCTCAAGACTAGGTGGAGATGAGTTTTGTGTCATACTAAATAATATTGATGGAGTTGAGGATATATCTGACATCATTATTAATATAATGAACTCTTTAGAAGAGCCTCTAATTATCGATAAGAAAACATTATACATAAGTATGAGTATAGGTATCTCCCTTTATCCAAATGATGGAGATGATGCGAACACTCTTTTTAAAAATGCTGATGCAGCGATGTATAGAGCAAAAGAAAGTGGTAGAAACACTTACTCATTTTATGATGAAGAGATGAGTAAAAAATCTTTAGAGAGAGTTACTCTAGAAACAGCAATGCGAGAAGCTCTTAAAAAAGATGAGTTTGTTGTTTATTACCAACCTCAAATGGATGCTAGAGAGAATAAACTTGTTGGTATGGAAGCACTTGTAAGATGGCAACATCCTACTCTTGGACTAGTACCACCAAATAAATTTATACCTTTAGCCGAAGATACTGGAATGATAGTTCCACTTGATAGAATCGTAATGAAACAAGCGATAACTCAGCTACTAAAATGGTATGAGGATGGTTTAAACCCTGGAAAATTAGCTTTAAATTTAGCTGTAAAACAACTTGAAGAGAACGATTTTATAGAGTTTATATCAAGTCTGATTAATACAAATGAATCTATCTCTAGATATATAGAGTTAGAAATTACAGAGAGCCAACTTATGAATAACCCTGATAAATCAATAGCTACACTACAAAAACTTAGTGATTTAGGTATATCTATCGCTATTGATGATTTTGGGACGGGATACTCATCTCTAGCTTATTTAAGAAGACTACCTATCAATAAACTAAAAATCGATAAATCATTTGTCGATTATATGGTTGTTGATCCTGAAGATGGGGCTATATGTAAAACTATCATTAACTTAGGAAATAGTTTAAACTTAAAAGTTATTGCTGAAGGTGTAGAGAAAAAGGAACAAAAAGAGTTTTTAGTAGAGAATGGTTGTAATTTTATACAAGGCTATTTTTACTCTCGCCCTATTCCAGCATCTGAGATGGGTGAGCTTTTATCTAAATAAAACTCACTATCTTATCTCTTAAAAATTGTGGAAGAAGGTTTATAAAAGAGATAAGCATATAGAATCTAAATGGAAAAGCAAAAAACTTTTTATCTTTTTCTATCGCATTTTTAATTCTTTTTACCCCATCTTTTGTACTTAAAATCATAGGCATAGTAAATTTATTTTTATCTGTTAATTCACTTTTTATAAATCCAGGTAAGATATTTATAACCTTAATCCCATCATTTTTATACTTATAGCGAATCCCCTCTGCATAAGCATTTACAGCTCGTTTTGATGAACTATAAACCATAGAACTTGGCATTGAGATGAGTGAGGCTAGTGATGATATAAAAACTATTTTTCCATTTTGTTGAGATATAAAGTGTGGTAGTAGAATCTCTAAAATAGCATGGTTTGCCAAAACATTTACATCATAAAGCTTTTTAAAATCCTCAAATGGGGTAATCTCAAGTGAATGACCTATGGAGATTCCAGCATTTAGAATCACCATATCAACACTACCAATAGTTCTGATTTGAGATTGTAGATTCTCAAACTCGGTAACATCAACTACAAGAATAGTTATAGATTTTACTAAACTTTTTAACTCTTTTTTTAACTTTAGAAGTCTATCTTCTCTACGAGCAAGCAGAATCAGTTCATTATTTTTAGTGGCATATTGTCTAGCTAACTCTTCGCCGATTCCACTGCTAGCACCTGTTATAAGTATTTTCATATTTTAACTAATCATAGGGCTAAACGCTTTGGTGCTGACATTTACCACATCGCCTATTTTAAGTGTTTTAGCCTCCTCACCACTCACAACAACCTCTACAAGTTGTTGCCCAATAGCAACAATAGCAACATAGATAACATCAACTTTTTGTATATCTAAAAGCTCCCCCTCAAAAGAAAATTTTTGAGAACCTTTTGTTTTTAGTAAAACCTCTTTAGGTGTGTTATCATTTATAATCTTTCCATGCTCAAGAACCACAACCCTTTGTGCAAGTCTATAAATCTCACTTGGGTCATGACTAACCATAATCGTTGTTGTTCCAAACTCCTTGTGAAGAGTTAGAATCTCGTTTTGAAGTTTTGTTCTCATACTTGGGTCTAGTGCAGATAGTGGCTCATCCATCAAGAGTAGTTTAGGTTTGTTCATCATAGCACGACAAAGAGAAACCCTCTGCTTTTGCCCACCACTCAAACTGTTTGGCATCCTATCTTTTAACTCACTAAGTTCTGTAATCATAAGAAGATGAGAAGCCAACTTCTTATCTTTTTTTACAAAAAGAAGATTCTCCTCTACACTCATATTTGGAAACAGAGCATAGTCTTGAAATATAAAACCAATTCCCCTTTTTTGAGGTGCTAAACTACTCTTAGAATCTTGCCAAACCTCACCATCAACCTCTATGATTCCAGTAGAATCTTCTAACCCTGCTAAGATTCTTAAAAGTGTGGTTTTTCCACTTCCACTTTTTCCACTAAGAGCAAGAAACTCACCATCTGGAATCTCAAAAATAACATCCAAATCCATCTCACCATTAGAGCCGTGTAGTTTTTTATTTATATCTATTTTTATCAAGGGTTTACCTTTTTATCTACTATGTAGATTATATTTAGAGGATTTTAATTTAATTTATATCGAGGATCTAATGTTTTAGCTATTGTCGAATGGATAGAAAATAGAAGTTCCTTATTAATTTCACCAATTTGCTTTACAAATCTTTCTTCAGCAAAGTTTTTTATTTGAAAACATTCAATTGAAGATATTTTTGTTAAGCCATTTTCATTAGAATTATCTATTTTTATTATCCAAGGATAGTCTTTGTAATACTCTTTCCATTGTGTTATTGGAACAACTGTTCGCAAACCAAATCTTCCTATTTTGTCACTACTTACAATAATAGCAGGTCTTTGTTTTTGAATTTCATTCCCAACACTTGGTTCAAAACAAACCATCCATATTTCACCCTGTTTAATATTCATAGATTTCTCCACCCTCATTACCAATAGTTTTACATAATTGCCTATACTCTTTATTCTCACTAGCTAATTTAGCACCTTTCTCCCATCTCTCAATCTCTTTTCTTTCAAGATATTGTTCTAACGCTTCTTTGTAAATTGTGGACATTGAAACATGAAGTTCATTTTTTAAAAAAACAAGACGCTCTTTTAGTTCAGATGGAATCGTTGTTGTTAATTTAGATACTGTCATAAAAATCCTTTTATCTTATTTATATGCTTATTATAACATATACATTAAATAAGATTTATTGATGAATTTAAAAAATTATTATCTATATTAATTGGTATAAATTTTGAATATGCTAAAACAAAATATAAATAAATACTAATTTTCCCGAATCTCCCAAAAATGCTCAATCTTATCAAAATTCACTCTATTTAGTCTCTCTAAAAAGTAATCTCGTGAAACCTCTTTTGCTCCTAGACTTTTTAGATGATTCGTTGGAACTTGACAGTCTATAAAATCATAACCCCATATTTTAAGATGATGCACAAGAGTAGCAAATGCTGATTTTGAAGCATCACTTACATCTGCAAACATAGATTCCCCACAAAACACTTTTCCTACTACTAAGCCATAAGCACCACCTACAAGTTTACCATCTAAATAACTCTCTACTGAGTGAGCTACACCCAAGTTATGAAGCTCCACATAGGCATCTATTATCTCTTTTTGTATCCAAGTGCCATTTTGGTCATTTCTTTGTTTTGAGCCACATCTAGTAATTACCTCTTTGAAGTTTGTATCAAATTTATACTCAAATTTTTTCATACTTTTTTTCAATGATTTACTTAGTTTAAAATCATCTAGTTCCATTATAAGTCTAGGGTTAGTTGACCACCAAATTATAGGTTCATCTTTTCCATACCAAGGGAAGATTCCACTCTGGTATGCTTTTATCAGTCGTGAAGGGGTCAAGTCTCCACCCCATGCTACGATTCCATCTTCGTTAGCACTATTTGGGTCTGGAAATTTTAACTGATGTCTATTTATTTGTGGAATCTGCATATAATTACTTATATGTTAAAACTAACTCGTTTTTATAGTCAACTCTAACCTCTCCACCATTCACTAACTTACCAAACAAAATCTCATCACTTAGTTTGTTAGTTATATTATCTTGAATATATCTTTTTAGTGGTCTAGCTCCCATTTCAGGTGAGTAAGCAGTTTTTGAGATAAAATCTATCGCTTTTTTTGAAACACTAACACTAATTTTTTTCTTTTTAAGCTCTTCATTTAGTTCGGCTATAAACTTCATAGCTATATTTTTTACAGTATCTATATTTAGTGATTTAAACTCTACGATACCATCAAGTCTATTTCTAAACTCAGGGCTAAAGAAAGATTTTAACTCCTCATTTTTTGATAATGAGTTGTCTTTGTTGAAGCCCATTACAGATCTAGCTGTTGCCCCAATGTTTGATGTCATTATCAAAATCACATTTTGAAAATTTGCTTTGTAACCATTATTGTCTGTTAAAGTTGCACTATCCATTATTTGTAGTAAAATATTTATCAAGTCTGGATGAGCTTTTTCTATCTCATCTAGTAGTAAAACTGTGTATGGATGTTTCTTGATACACTCTGTTAAAAGTCCACCCTGCTCATATCCAACATACCCAGGGGGAGCTCCAACCAATGCACTTAGAGTATGTTTTTCCATATACTCACTCATATCGAATCTCTCATAGTTTATGTTTAAAACCTCACTAAGAGCAATAGCTAGTTCAGTTTTTCCAACTCCTGTTGAGCCTGAAAATAAAAACGAAGCGATAGGTTTATTTTTAGGAGTAAGCCCAGCTTTTGAGATTTTTATAGCTTTTGAAACCTCATCTACTGCACCCTCTTGTCCAATCACTATCTTACCTAAATCACTCTCTAAGTTTTTAAGTAAAACAGTCTCATCTTTTTTAATTTTTGAACTAGAGATTCCTACAATAAAAGAGATAGTTTTTTCTATATCAAGTGCTGTAACCTTTCTTTTTTTCTTCTCTCTAAGGTGAAAAGATGAAGCAGTCTCGTCTATAATATCTATCGCCTTATCAGGTAAGAATCTATCTGTTATATATCGTTTAGATAATTCTACGGCACTCTTTAGAGCCTTATCAGTATATGTTACACCGTGATGAGATTCATAACTCTTTTTTAGACCTTTTAGAATCTTATAACTTGTCTCCTCTGATGGTTCATCAACCACAACCTTTGAGAATCTTCTACTAAGTGCCTTATCTTTTTCAAAACCATTTCTATACTCTGCATAAGTTGTAGCCCCCATACATTTCAACTCTCCAGAAGCTAATGCTGGTTTTAGTTGGTTGGCTGCATCCATAGTTCCACTTGTAGCTCCAGCACCTATAAGAGTATGAATCTCATCTATAAAAAGTATCGCATTTGGAATCGATTGAATCTCATCCATCACACCTTTTAGTCTTTTTTCAAAATCACCTCTATACTTTGTTCCAGCTAGTAATGCACTCATATCAAGAGCAAATAGTTTAGAATCTTTAATGATATTTGGAACATTTTGTGCCACTATATTTAGAGCTAAACCCTCAGCGATTGCTGTTTTACCAACACCTGCTTCACCAACTAAGATAGGGTTATTTTTCTTTCTTCTACATAGAATCTGCATAACTCTTTGAATCTCATTATCTCTGCCTATAACTGGGTCAATTTTCCCATCTTTGGCTTTTTGAAGCAGGTCAATAGAGTACTTGTCTAAAAAAGTTTCATTCTCTTTTTGTTCTGTTTGTGCATCTTCATCTGTATGGGAGATAAGTTCTAAAATATCTAGTTTTGAGATTTGGTACTCATTTAAAAGCATATATGAAAAACTATTTTTTTCATCATAAATACAAGCTATCAAATCCCCAATATTTGCAGTTTTTTGTCCTGCTGATTGGAGATGAATCATCATATTTTCTATAAGTCTAATTAGTGCTACACTCTCTGTTGGATCTTGATTTATATGCTCGGGAAGTGGTTCAATACTATCTTTTATATACTGTTCTAGTGCATCTTTCATCTCATCAACATTAGCACCACAAGCAAAAAGGATATTTGCACCCTCTTGTGAACCAAGAAGTGAATAAAAAATATGCTCTATTGTTAAATACTCATGTCTTTGTTCTTTTGCAAAAAGTACAGATTTTTGAAAAATTTCATTAAGATTATTACTTATCAACTCTCTACTCCTCTTCCATAGTTGCTTTCAACGGAAAACCACTATCTTGTGCTTTTCTTAGCACTTGATTTACCTTAGTCTCTGCTATCTCATATGTATAGATTCCACATAAACCTTTTTGGTTTTTGTGAACATCTAACATAATAGCTTCAGCTTCTTCATGAGATTTATGAAAAATAGAGATTAAAACATCTACTACAAATTCCATAGATGTATAATCATCATTTAAAATAAAAACTTTATATTTGCTAGGGTATTTTATTGTAACTTCATTGTCTAGTTGGTGCTGTGTACTTGATGACATATAGTTCCTTATCTTATTGTTTTTTAATTTTATAATGCACTTCAAACTCTTTAGTGCTTTGAGGTTTTATCATTATATCAAATGTTACTAGATTGCCTTTTGTGAATCTATACTCCTCTTTACTGCTTACATCACTTCCGTCATTTTTATTAAAAGGGACTAAAACCTCTACCATTTTTATCTCATCAGAACTATTTTTTACACTGTACTTCACATCTACATCAAGATTCCAACTTCCATCATCACGATTTAAGATAGTCTCTTTAACTTTTGTATCAAAATTTTTACCAAGTTTTAACAATATATTAGAATCTTTAGGGGTATGATTTATAGCACTCTCACCAAGTAAAATATTTGTTTTTTCTAGTTTTGAGTATGTTCTTACTACACCCTTTGGCAATGGGAATTTTAAACCTGAGAAAGTTACATACTGAGTAACATCGTGATTGATTTCACCTCTAAAATAGTTAGGATTACTCATTCTTGCTGTATATTTTCTTTTGACTTTAATATCTTTTAAAGATATAAACTTTAGCTGTGTTTTTTCATTATTTGCTAAATTTACCTTAAATGGAATCGTGTAAAAATGGTAACCCTCATGAGCTTGATGTGAAACATTTTCAGCAGAGTCTGCCATTGCCATCGTTCGTATTGATTTATACTCAATCCTACTATTACTAACTCTATTTATATCTCCAGCTAAAACATAAAGATTCGTATTTTTAAAAGCTTTTCCAGAACGGTTATCTATGGTTATCCATCCACTTAAGTCAGCCTTATTCTCTTTTAAATTAAGTATATAATTACTTTTCCAGTTAATCTGTTTTATAAGATAATCTATACTCATATTAGATTTTATATCTTCATCTGTTTTAACATTCCATACAAGAGATGGTTTGGTTATAAGCTCATCAGGTATAGTTTTAAATATTAAGTTTTTATTATCAACACTTATTATAAGATTATCATCTGTTTTTACAATAGATTTAGCCCCATCATTTGATAAAAGAGTAGCTTTTAGAGTTTGGTAGTTTTTAGCATTATCCTCCATTCTAACATCAATTTTCTTTCCAATGTGTGCATCAATTAATTTTTTTTGAGTAAGTTTATCGTACCGATACTGTTGAGAAAAAAGCGAGATTCCATTTGGAAAATTTACATTTACAGAATCGGTGTTAATACTACTAGCTACACCCTCATAAACAATCTCTTTATCATCTATTTTTAAGTTTAATTTCCTTTGTTCGTGAACTAAACCTACATTTGAGTTATAAACTATAAGAGAACTATTTTTATTGATTTGGTCAAGTGTTACTCCAGATAGAGTATTTGAGATAACTAAAGATGATATAATTGCTAAAGATAATATTTTCATAAAAACTCCTTTATAGGTATATTACACCATCAAAAAAAATAGAGAGTTAATTTAATGAGATACAAACTAAGGATTCAAGGAAACAGATGCTATATCTAGTGGAACATTTTTACTCTATTCAAGGTGAGGGGAGATATACAGGAACTCCATCTCTATTCTTTCGTTTTGGTGGGTGCAATATGAAGTGTGAAGGTTTCGGCTGTGAAGAGTTAGCACCTGATGGAACAAAAGTTTTAGGGTGTGATACAGTTTATGCTGTAAATAAAGAACATTTTTCACACAGTTGGATTCCTATAAAAAATAGTGATGAGTTACTAGCTGTTTTAGACCAATATGAACTACCACAAAACAAAGTAGATATTGTTTTAACAGGTGGAGAACCACTTATATATGCTAGTGATGAGATATTTATAGAATTTCTAGAGAGTTTACACAAAATGGGTCATCTTATCACTTTTGAGACAAATGGCTCACTGTCTATCAATTTTGAAAAGTACCCTATTTACAAAGAGTGTATATTTGCACTATCAGTTAAACTATCTAACTCAAATGAACCTCTAAAAAAAAGGGTAAATGGTGATGTTATCTACTCCATCGCTAAAAACTCTAAAGAGGCTTTTTTTAAGTTCTCAATTGATGCTGATTCTATAAATTTAGGATTAGAAGATGAGATAGATAGTATAACTATGCACTCACCAAAAACAAAGGTTTATTGTATGCCTTTGGGTGGGGACAAACAAGAGGTTGAGGCAAATACAGAACCACTCATAGAGTTTTGTAAAGCTAAAGGTTATAATTTTAGTGATAGACTTCATATAAGAATATGGGATAAAAATAAAGGTGTTTAGAAACTTATGATAATCAGAAAACTTTTTAAATTTGAAAATGCTCACATAGTTCGTGGATGTTCTACTATTAAATGTAGAAGCTCTCTTCATGGTCACTCTTATAGAGTTGAACTACTCTTTGAATCTAACTTTTTAGATAATGGTCAGATGGTTTATGACTTTGGGCTAATGAAGCAAAATATGAAAGCTCTTGTTGAATCTTTTGACCATGGGGTAACTATTTGGAGTGGTGATTCATCTGAATATATAGCCGATATGAAAAAACACTCTCAAAGATGGGTTGAGCTTCCAGTCTCTCCATCTTGTGAACAATTTTCTCGTGTTATATTTATTATGGTTGATGAACTTTTAAAACTTACAACAACTGTAAATGGTGAAAAGAAAGTTAGGCTAAATAGTGTCATTGTTCATGAAACTCAAACTGGATATGCACAATGTTTTTTAGAAGATGCTTACTCTGAGCAAATGGGAATTATACACTTAGAAGATATTATATTTTCTGATGAAGTTTTAAACGATTGGGCTGATAATAAACTGTTTGAAAAGATTAAAAACCAAGAGAAATTTATCAATCCTCTCGATATTTAGAGATTCCACATGGCTGGTCTAGTTTTGGTGGATTCTCTTTTAGATAAGTTAAATCCTCTAATGTCTGATCTAAAACTCTTTTTTGTTGAAGTATAGGTAACATTAAATTATCTTTTTTGTTTAATGGGATACTCCAATCTAGCAGTATCCCCTCAACCTCTTTGTCTAACTCTGCAAGTGCATTTTTTATATGTGTTATTGAATTCATAAACTCAGTATATCTAAAATTTATAATTATTTGGGTATAATCCCATTCTCAAATTATGAGAATTTTACACAAGGAACTATCGATGCCAAAAATGAAATCGGTAAAAGGCGCTACTAAGCGTTTTAAAGTTAAGAAAAATGGTCAAATTAAACGTGGTAAAGCGTTTAGAAGCCATATTTTAACTAAACAAGATGCTGCAACTCGTCGTGATCAAAATAGCCCTGCTATTGTATCAGGTGCAGATGCTTCAAACATCAAGGCTATGATTAACTAGTATTAGTTAATTCATTATCTCCAATTTAAATTTATAGATTGGGCAAGTCCATGAAAAATGGCACCTTGAACATAATAGATGTCGGGGTAAAGAAAAAAGGAAAGATATGCCAAGAGTTAAAACTGGTGTTGTTCGTAGAAGAAGACACAAAAAAATATTAAAATTAGCAAAAGGTTTTTATAGTGGTCGTCGTAAACACTTTAGAAAAGCCAAAGAGCAAATTGAAAGATCATGGGTATATGCTCATAGAGACCGTAAACAAAAGAAAAGAGATTTCCGTAAACTGTGGATTGTTCGTATTAATGCAGCATCTCGTTTAAATGGAATGAACTACTCAACTTTTATGAATGGTGTTCATAAATCAGGTATCGAACTTGACCGTAAAATTCTTGCTGATATGGCGATGAATGATGCAGCAGCATTTACTGCCGTTGCTGAAGCTTCAAAAGCAGCATTAGCAAAATAAGCCAAAAGACCTTTAGGTCTTTAGCTTTTGCTACTCTTACTAAATCTTATTTAAAAATAAAACTGAATTTCCTTTAGAATTATAATAAATTCCCGAAGAATTTTTTCTCGATACAAAAACACCTCTGCCATTAAATTTTTGTGAATTTCTAAATATATCACTTAAAATATCAGTATCAAAACCATCACCATCATCTATTATCTGTGTAATGATAAAACTATCTTTTATATAGTCTATTTTATTTATCTTAACAGTAATCATTTTATCACACTCTAACTCTTTGCTTGATAATATATCAAAATATGTATTATCTTCTAAAAATCTATGTTTGTTTTTAGAATCTATCCCTAAATTCCCATGCTCATAAGCATTCATAAAAAGTTCTGTAAAAACTACTGTTGCATTGTAAATAAGCTTTTTATTATCTGTAAAACCTAGTAAAATCTCTTCATACCAATCATTTGCTATATCTATATTTTTTAGAGTTGAATTAAACTCTTTTTTTAT
>JAMOPL010000136.1 GCA_027064515.1 Sulfurimonas sp.
GTTCTGTAAAAACTACTGTTGCATTGTAAATAAGCTTTTTATTATCTGTAAAACCTAGTAAAATCTCTTCATACCAATCATTTGCTATATCTATATTTTTTAGAGTTGAATTAAACTCTTTTTTTATCATCGTAGTATTGTTCAAATTTAATTTATGGATAAAAATAAATGTTAAATCATCCTCTTGATTAACAACCTTCTCAAAAAAACTATTCTTAAAATCTTCTCTTGTAAAAGAGTTTAATAGATCGTTTTCTATATATTCAGAATATTGTTTGTTATCATATATTGTTTCATTTTCAACAATCCCATCTGTATATATTAAATATTTACTTATTTTACTAATATCATAACTATCTACTTTAAAAGTTGATTGCCATTTAGATAGTGGTGGATTATTTGATTTTAATCTAATAATCTCATGATTGAGAGTTTGCATAAGTAAAACTGGCATTGCAAATTTTGAATAATGAAGCATATTATTTTCATTATCTATAATTATAAAATCTATTGCTAATGCCTCTTCATCTAATAAAATAGGCTTTATATATTCTATCGCTTCATAAATTAATCTATTAAAATCAAAATTACCAAGAAAAAGCATTTTATCAATCAAATAGTTTATAAAAGAGGTAATAATCATCGCTGATAATGATGCTGAAACCCCTTTCCCCATCCCATCAACCATAAGATAAAAAGTTCTATTAGAATCAATAATTCTAGCACTATATGCATCACCACTCATAATATCAAGTGGTTTATATAAAAAATCTATTAAAGAGATACCATTAGAATCTTTCATCTTATAATAAAAATCATTTCTTAATATATTTAACTCTTTATCAAATCCTAAAGACTCTTGATAATAGTTATATTTTTCCTTATCTTGAAACTCTTTTAATTTAGCTTCTCGTTTTTCTCTTAAAAAATTATTAGCAATTATAAGTTTAGTAGCATTCATTACTGTATTTAAAACTTCTGCACTAATAATAGGTTTTTTAATAAAATTACTCACCTTACAGTTAAAAGCTTTAACAATGATATCTATATCTTTTATTGCTGAAATAAGTATAATAGGAATATCTTTATCAATTTTTCTAATTTTTTCTATCATTCCTAAACCATCTAAGTTTGGCATCTTATAATCAGTAATAACCATATCTATTTTATTATTTATAAATTCTTCATAACCTATGTAACCATCATTTGCACAAATAATCTTCTCAAAAGTATCTTTGAAGATAGATTCATATATTTTTTGTGTAATTTTATTATCTTCAACACATAAAAGCGTTAGAGATTTTGTATACTCAAGTACCAAATCTTCCTCTTGTGTATTGATTAGCATTATATTTTAAACTTACCTAATTCATCTTCAAGTGCTTTTGCTTCACCAGATAGAGATATAGCAGTCTCCTCAACAGATACTCTAAGTCTTGTATTTTTAGATGATAGTTCAATAATTTCATCCATATTAGCAATTAATAACTTAGTTTTTGTAGCAATATATACACTTTGGTGCATAACATCAGTCGATTTTTTTCTAGTTACAGATAGATTACTTTTAGTATCTTCTGATGTACTGATTAACTCTTGTGCTGAATCTGATATATTTTGCATATTTTGTGCTGTTTCATTAGTCTCTTGTGAAATCTCAACAACATTTTGTGTTATAAGATTTACATTAGCACTGATTTCACTAAGAGATTTTTGTGTTCTTTCAGCTAGTTTTCTAACCTCATCAGCAACAACTGCGAATCCTCTACCATGCTCACCTGCTCTCGCTGCCTCAATGGCTGCATTTAATGCAAGTAAATTTGTTTGATCTGCTATATCGGAAATAATACTTAGAACATCTTTTATATTTTTAGCTTGTTCTGTTAATGCTACTACCTTATGAACTAACTCTTGTTGATGTTCACTACTTTTATCGATAAAATTAACAACAGTATCAAGTTTATTTACAAATCCATCCAGTACCTCATAAGTTACATCTAAATCTTCCGTTACAGTAATTGTAGATTCTTCAACATTATCTAGTTTTGCACCAACCTCTTCAACAAGAATATTAATCTCTGCAATTTTATTTTCAGAAATTTTACTAGTTCTTGCTAGTTCCTCTACTACATTATTTAGTTTATCACTCTCATTTGATGTAGTAACAGAAACATCTTTTGCATGGTGAACACTCTCTTTGAATGCGACTATCATCACATGTAAAGCACGAGATATTTGAGATATCTCATCTTTACCATCAACCACGATACTACATGTAAGATCAAGGTTATCAGAAACACAATGTATTTTTTCTAAAGAACTTGTAACACTTTTGTTTACTCCTCTGCTAATTAACAATATAATTGTAAAAATCAATATAGTAAACCCTAAATAACTTACAATCATAATGGTTGCAGATAATTTAGATTTTAAAGCAATATCATCTAAAAGAGCTGTATTTTGTTTAGAAATCTCATCATCAACTTTTTTAAGTAGATCAATTTTTTTAGTTATTGTTTTGAACCATACAACACTATCTACATTAAAATTACCAGTTGATGCTTTATTTTTTGCTATATCTCTCATTTTATTAACTTCTGAAATAACTGGTGAGTTCATTGTTGACTTATAAAAAGATTTTACACTCTCATTAGCCATAGCCATAGATGAGTTTAAAAAAGCATCTTGTTCTGCTACTAGTGTAATCCACTTAGCAAACATCCCATCTCCAAATTTACCCCTAGCAAAAGTACTACTTAATACTGCTCTTTCTATCCCTGCTCTCTCTTTAGATTTTAAAAAGTTAGTATATGTATCAAGAGCTTTTACTAACTCATGATTATCAGCAAGTTTTGCAGTAAGTGAAACAATATTGAGTATTTTCTTATTCATAGCTGTGTAGTAGCTAACTTCATCTTTTATACTAATACTTAAACCACTGACTTTACTTCTAATATTACCAATTTTTGTCATATCAGATGAAAAAGATACTATCTCTGATTTTAGTTCATTTGAGAATCTACCTAAATCTAATGTAGCTATATATGCTTTTAATTCGCTGTTTCTCTTATCTGTATGAACTCTTTGCTTTGGTAAAATATCTGTAAATTTTTTACCCTTTGAGCCTAAAAATCCAGCACTTGCTCCACGCTCTTTTTGAGTTTCATGAATTAATAAGCTTAGTTTTTGAGAAAGTATATTTAAAGATTGAACCCTCTCTATAATACTTTTCTCGTGATATGCTTTATTTATTGTAATCCCAAGTATTACAAGTGAAAATGTAACTACAAGAGCAAGAATAATATTTAATTTATATTTAATTGTCATAACTATCTCCTTTTTGCCTTAAACACTGAAATCAGGCTTAAATCATCTAATAACTCAAAAAGTTGCTCATTACCAACTTCCATACTCAAATTAATTTTATCTTTTAAAATTAATTTATTGAAATAACCAATAATTGAAGATGTGATAGATAGTGAATCTGAGATGATTATAGTTATAGATGATTGATGACGAATCAAATCATCTACACAATTTTTTATCTCTTGAAAGTTACTCACACTTTTAATATTACCCTTGATTGTAACTATATTTAATGAAGTTGAAATTTCCATTATACTTCCCTTTATTATTATTATTTATTCCACTATTACATTATAGCAAACTATTGATTTTTTCTAACCACTCTTTCATTTTTGATTCATATCCAATATTTTTCAATTCTACAAACTTTAAAGGTTTAGATAAATATTTCTGCTTTACAAATCCACCAAAATTATGAGGGTTTAAATAAGCACTATTTAATTGAGTAACATTACTTGGAATATCTAATATCATTCCCTCTTTTACAGCTTTTAATGCTTGATTAATCGCCAAATAAGATGAGTTTGATTTTGGTGAAGCACACAAGTAAACCACAGCCTGAGCAAGTATGATTCTAGCTTCTGGAAACCCAATTTTAGAAACACTTGTCATACATGAAGTTGTGAGTGTTAAAGCTTGAGGATTAGCATTTCCTATATCTTCACTAGCTAAAATCACAAGTCGTCTAGCTATAAAATCAGCTGATTCCCCACCATCAATCAAACGAGCCAAATAGTAGATACTAGCATCCATATCAGAGCCTCTGATAGATTTTATCATAGCCGATGTCAAATCATAGTGAAATCCATCATCACTACTCCCACCACTTATAGCATTTGGTCTTAAAGATTTTAATAACTCCAATGTTATAGTAGTATCTACACTAGAGGAAAACTCTAAAAGTTTCAACATCGCCCTAGCATCACCACCACTGCTTTTTATAAGGTACTCTTTTGCAGTTTCATCTATATTTAGTTCTGTTTTATCTGTCGCTTTTTCTAATAGAATCTCCAAAGCACTGTTATCAATATTTTTAAGTTCAAAAAGCATAGAACGGGAACGAATCGCAGAGGTGAGTGAAAAGAAAGGATTCTCAGTTGAAGCACCTATGATTAAAACAGAATTGTTTTCCATCACGGGGAGTAAAACCTCTTGCTGATTTTTAGCAAGTCTATGCACTTCATCTATAAAAATAAGTGGTTTTTGTAAAGCATTTTTGTATTGCTCAAATATTTTTCTAAGTTGTTCAATTTTGAGGGAAGTTGCATTAAATTCGTAAAAGGGTAATTCCATCGTTGAGGCTATGATTCTTGCAATTGAGGTTTTTCCAACCCCAGCAGAACCATAAAAAAAGCTATGCCCTAAAACCCCTTTTTCACAAAGGATTCTAAGTGGAGCAGTTGGTGAGCTAAGATGCTCTTGACCAACCAAATCATCAAATGATTTTGGTCTCAGAAGATGTGTGAAATCCAAAGTTTTCTACTTCTTTTTTCTTCTTGAATCTTTTTGAGTTTTACCAATCTCTCTTTGTTCTTTCTCATCAGCTTTTAGAAATGTAAAAAGAGCAGAGTATTCACTTCTTGTTAAGAATCTTGATTTTCCAGTTGGTAGGTTATTTAACTCAACCTCTGCAAAACTTACTCTTTTCAAATCAGCCACATCAGTTCCAAAATGAGCAAAGAATCTTCTAATCTCACGATTTTGACCCTCTGTAATTGCTATTTTTAGTATTGAATAATTATGCTCATTTTTTTGAATCTTATACCCTAAAAATGGTGCAAAAGTCATTGAAGTTACTTTAGAATGAGAGTGTCCACCAGCAGTTGCATCAGCTAGTTCAAGACCATTAAGCATAGCATCTTCCATCTCTTTTGTAACTTCACCTTTGATTTTTACTTTATAGATTCTCTCTAGTCCAGAGTTCATAAGAGCAGTTGCCACTTTTGAAGCATCTGTTAAAAGTAAAACACCCTCAGTAGCATAATCAAGTCTCCCAACAGGGATAAAATGTTTGTATGCTTTTTCTAAAGAATCGTAGATAGTTTTTCTTCCACGAGGGTCGCTTTTTGTAACAAGTTCCCCTTTTGGTTTGTTATAAACTATAACCGTATATTTATCTCTAGGTGTAATCTGTTTCCCACTTACATAAACAACTGTCTCTTTCTCATCAACTTGTGTCGCAGGATTCTCTTGAATCTCACCATCAACTCTTACATAACCATCTTGGATAGCTTTGTCTGCTTCTCTTCTTGAGTAGCTAGAGTGGTGAGCAATATATTTGTTTAATCTCATCATCATTTTATGATATACCTTTTTCAATAAGGGTATGAATATGTAGTACCCCTCTGATTTTTTTATTTTTGTCTGTTACTACTAAAAGTTGTATTTTTTTCTCTTCTATCAAAACAAGTGCTTGGCTTGCTAGCATATTTTCATCTTCACAACTCATTGGATTCATCGTTGCGTATTTTAAAACATTCTCTTCAAGTGAAAAATCATCTTGAAGCAATGCACGACGAATATCACCATCACTTACTAAAGCAATAAGTTTTTTATCTTCATCTGTTACTAAAACAGTTCCAAGACGACCCTCACTGATTTTGAGTATCGCCTCTTTCACTTTTGTATCTTTAGACACAATAGGAAGATTCTTAGTTTGCATTAAATTAGAAACTTTTACAAATAGCTGTTTTCCCAAAGCACCACCAGGGTGAAAAGAAGCAAAGTCAGATTTTTGAAAATTTCTAGCTTTCATTAAACACACTGCTAAAGCATCACCAAGTGCTAGAGTTAGAGTTGTTGAACTTGTTGGAGCAATATCTAGTGGACAAGCCTCTTTTTCAACAACTACATCAATAATTAAGTCACTGTGTTGACCGAGTGTAGATTCTTTACTTCTA
Source organism: Sulfurimonas sp. (assembly GCA_027064515.1). GTDB lineage: Bacteria > Campylobacterota > Campylobacteria > Campylobacterales > Sulfurimonadaceae > Sulfurimonas. Next base: position 6,264 of record JAMOPL010000136.1, read on the forward strand.
GTCATCCCAATAAGTGGTGTTCCAAATCTTCTAATATGTGGAAGTATTGAACTAAGCTCTTCACTCTCACCACTATAACTAATTGCTATCACAACATCATTAGGACTTATCATCCCCAAATCACCATGAAGTGCTTCTGTTGGATGTAAGAAAAAACTAGGTGTCCCAGTAGATGCAAATGTTGCTGCCATCTTAGCACCAATCAATCCACTTTTACCAACTCCAGTAATAATTAATTTACCATCACATTCAAGAATAGTTTTTATCGCTTCATTAAATTCATCGCCAATTTTTTGTGATGCTAAAAGTAGTGTCTGAGCTTCTATCTCTAAAGTCTCTTTTGCTATTGTCTTATAATTCATAATGATATTATATCGTTTTTGTGGTAATATTATTACCATAATAAAATAAGGAACTAAATAATAACATTTCATCAAGTTTATTTTTAGAGATACTCATTTTTTTAGCTAATGCTGAAATTGAAATTAAATTTCTACTAATAGTTTATCAAAAAGCTCTAAAAAACCATCGAAGCCATTTATTTCGCTCCAAGATTTTATTATCTCTTTTTACATCTTAAAAACTAACCGTATTACGACCATTATTTTTAGATTGATACAATAAACTATCAACTCTTCTAAAAACATTTTCTATATTCTCATCTGCCTTTAACTCAACAACACCCAAACTTATAGTAATATGACCAACTATTTTAAATTTATGATTTTGAACCTCTTCTCTAATTCTATTTGCAAAATGTTTGGAATCATCAAGTGTAGTATTTGGGCTAAGAATTAAAAATTCCTCCCCACCATATCTTCCTAAAATATCAAAATCCCTTAAATTTCTTTTTACAAGAGCAGATAGTTCTATTAAAACATCATCGCCAACATCATGCCCATATGTATCATTTACTTTTTTAAAAAAATCTATATCATACATTATTATAGATAGAGGAGTTTTATATCTATGAGAGCGTTTTATCTCTTTTCTTAAGATATCCATTATAGAGTATCTATTGTGCATATTTGTCATCATATCAGTCATTGCTAACTCTTCAAAATCGTTTTTAATCTTTTCAAGTTCAGAAGTTCTCTCTATAACTTTTAATTCTAATGTATCATTTAACGCATAAAGTTGATTTTGTTTTCTATCTATATCTAGTTCATATTTAATAAAACTATTTTTTAATTTTCTTGCAACATAATAGGAAAAAATTGAAGCGATAAATACAAGGACTAATGAGATATAGATAATATATTTTGATTCTAAATAAAATATCTCATACATATCTATTTTCTTTTTATCTATCTTCTCCTCTACTGCTGATGAATAAAATCCTGTACCAATAATCCAATCTGTATTTGGAATCTTATGTATAAATGAGTATTTAGTTTCAATTTTGTTACTCACTGGATTAATCCAATCATAAAATATATAATTACTTTCTCTATCTTTTACAGAATTAACTATACGAACAAGGGTTTCTTTAGTCTTAATATTTTTAATTTCTGAAATATTTTTACCTACAATATCTGGGGAAGATTTATTTAGTAAAATATCTCCCTTAGTTGTTAGAAGAAAAATATAATGGCTCCCTGCACTATCTATCTCTTTTATTATATTTAATATTCTTTTATTAATTTTTTTTGTAGCAGTATCTAAGTA
>JAMOPL010000137.1 GCA_027064515.1 Sulfurimonas sp.
ACAAAATAAACAAACTCAAAATCTTTTAAAATTAGATACTACAAAAAGAGATGAGTTATTTAATTCTATCAAAGAGTTTGCAAATCAAAGAAAAGCTAAACAAATTAAAGAGCTAATAGGTGAGTTAGCACAATACAGATTAAATAAGAAAGATAAAAATACTTTAGATAAAATAAATAATTTATTAAAACAAAGAAAATATAAAGAGATAAAATGGATAATTTAGATGAAAAATAAAACAATACTAATTGTAGATGACACAATAGTAAATCTTGACATTTTAGGTGAACTTTTAAAACAATATGATGTAATAGATGCTATTAGTGGGGAAGATGCATTTGATGCACTTGAAAATATAAAAGTCGATTTAATTTTACTTGATATTATGATGCCTGATATGGATGGATTTGAAGTGTGTCAAAAATTAAAATCAAATCAAACTACAAAAAATATACCTATTATATTTATTACTGCAAAAACAGATGAAGACAGTATAGAGAAAGCTTATGATGTAGGTGGTATAGATTATATTACTAAACCATTTAAGCCAAAAGAATTATTAGCAAGAGTTAGAAGAGAACTACATCTTCAAGAACTACAAGCAGAATTAAAACTTTTAGCATCAACTGATTCTATGACAAGATTATACAATAGACGATATTTTACAAAAACATCAAAACATACACTTGATTTATCAAAAAGAGAAAAACAGAATCTTTCAATAATTATGCTTGATATTGATAAATTCAAGAATGTAAATGATACTTATGGTCATCAAGTAGGTGATGATGTGATTATAACTTTAGCAAACAAACTTATAGAACATCAAAGAAAAAGTGATATTATTTGTAGATATGGTGGTGAAGAATTTGTAATATTATTACCAAATACTTCACTAGAAAATTCTGAAATAGTAGCCCAAAAAATTAGAAAAGATATAGAATCTTTAACTATAAAAATAGCATCAAACGAAAACTTAAAATTTACAATAAGTTTGGGTATATCTCAAGTAGATTTAGAACATGAAAACAATATAGAATTAGCTTTAAAAAGAGCAGATAATGCCCTTTATGAAGCTAAAGAAACTGGTAGGAATAAGGTTTGTACTAAGACTTAGAAAATTAAAATTGGAGTATAATTATGCGAAATGAAAGTAATTGAAAAGGCTTATTGACTTTCATAATTTAAAAAAAAGGTATAAAAATGGGTTTTTTTTCACTTAAACAACCATCATATGATTTTGGATTCATAGAAAAAGAAGTTTCCAATATATTAAAAGATGATGCTATTATAATTTTTGACAATGAAAAAGAAATTTTAAATGGTGATGATTTAGCAAACAAAATTAAAACTTTATTTGCTATTAAAGATAGAGAAATTTTTTATTGGGAAGAGTTTAAAAAGACTTATCCTGTAGGTATGTTTGCTATTTCTCCAGATAGACAATTTTTAGAATGGAATTCTACTTTTAAGAATTTAGTTGAATGGAATGATTCTGAACTAAAAAATACAATGGGTGCAGGTAATGTACTTTGGCCTAGTAATCCTAGTGAATGTCAAGTTTGTAAAATTGTTAAAGAATTTGATATGATTAAAAAAAGAGCTGGCTATGGCCATGCGAATGTAGAAACAAGAGGAGGAAATATTATTCCTGTTTTTGTGTATGTTATTCCTGTTTTTATAAATAATCAACTTGATAGAACATTTGTTATAATAAGAGATAGAAGAGAAGAGATAACTCAAAGAAAAGAATTTTTAAGTAAAGAGATAGCACCAATTGTAGATAGATTACAAAAACTTCAAAATAAAGATATTTCAGAATTAATGTCATTAGATAATAGTTCAGAATTAAAAGCTATTGAAGAACCTATAAACTCTATTATTAGTACATTACAAGATATTTTAAGTCATATTCAAGAATCTGCTAATAATGTTGATGATGAAGCTAAAGAGACTAAAACAGTAGTAGAAGAATCTGTAAAATGGGCATCTCAAGAGTTTCAAATATCTCAATCCGAACTTGTAGAAAAAGCTCAATCATTAGAAAACTCTACTTCAGAAATTGAAGGAATGGTAGGGTTAATTAAAGATATTGCAGACCAAACAAATTTACTGGCTTTAAATGCAGCTATTGAAGCAGCAAGAGCAGGTGAACATGGTAGAGGCTTTGCAGTAGTTGCAGACGAAGTAAGAAAACTAGCAGAAAGAAGTCAACATGCAACAGCAGAGATTACATCTACTATTTCTGTAATAAAAGAAGCAACAAATACAATGGTTGAAGATATTAATAAAGCAAACCAAGATAGTGAAAAACTTGTAAATGATTTATCTCAAATTAACCACAATGTAGAAGCTATAGAGAATCATGTTTTAAAATTAAAAGATGGTGTATCAGGTTTTAAATTTTAACTAGACTTTTATCAAGATATTCATAATAAAAAGTGTTCTTTTTAAAACTTTGGTATAAAAAATGCTACATAACTCATAATCGATATATTTAGATATAAAGGAATCAAAAATGAGTTATGAAGTAAAAGGTGAAATCCTAGGTTTTGAGAAGATAAAACATATTGAATTAGTAGAGATTGATGAACTTTTTTCAACAATTAAAGATGTTGACCACGATAAAATCTCTTTTACAGTTGTTAACCCTTATGCTCTTAGAGAGTACTCTTTTGACCTAAGTACAGCATTTAAAATTTTGTTAGATATAAAAGAGGATACTAAATTTAGTGTTTATAATGTTGTTGTAATTCAAGAACCATTAGAAGAATCTGCTATAAACTTTCTTGCTCCAATCATACTAAACCACGACAACAAAACAGCTGCTCAGATTGTTCTAAAAGGTCATAAACACCCAGATTTTGGTATGACTGAAACTATAAAGTCTTTTAAAAGCTAGTAGTTATGAGAGTTATCTGTCCACACTGTTTAAGTGTAAATAATGTACCTCAAAAAGATTCTTATAAAAAAGCTAACTGTGGAAAATGTAAAAGTTCACTTTTAGATAACAAACCAATAGAACTAACAAAAGATAACTTTGATGAAGTTATTGTAAATAGTGATATTCCTGTTATTGTAGATTTTTGGGCACCTTGGTGTGGACCTTGTCAGATGATGACACCAGTATTTTCTAAGGTAGCAACAAACTACCCACTTAAAACTCTTTTTGTAAAAGTAAATACAGAATCACAACAAGAATTAGGTACTAGGTTTGGAATAAGAAGTATACCTACACTTATGGTTTTCAAAGATTCTAAAGAGGTTCATAGAGTATCAGGTGCTTTAGATGAAGCTAACTTAAATAAATTAATTTTAAATTTTATTTAAATAAAAAAATAGAAGCTTATAATTAAGATAATAAATTCTTAACTTAGTATATAATTCTTTTTAGGAGTTAATTATATGACAAAAACAAATTTAATGGATAAATACCCTATATGTACAGTAGAGATTTTAAAATCTAAAACTACATTTTCAAATGTAACAGAGATTATAGAATATTTAAAATCTTTAATCGAAAATCATGAGATAGCTAAGTTTATATCTACATTTAACCATTATGAACATACTAACAATATATCTGGTGAGATAAATGAAGAGATTAAAGATGCTCAAAATATTATATTTTGTTTTGGGGCTGCGATTCCTAATACTAAAATGTTAGCAGTAAGACCTAGAAGTTTTGGAATTGCAGAACTTCAAGATTCTTTTGTTGTAGAGTATTTAGAAGCACCTAAAGCAAAAATTAATGAGCTTATAACAAATTGGGCTGAATCTATAGCTAATAAATAAACCCTCTTCTAGCTCAATGGTGATGTTGAGCTAGAAATAAAAACGAACCTAATAACAACACAAACAACCCACCCAACATCTCTAAAATATAAGCCTTATCATTTAACAAAGAGCCTGTTTTTTTGTTTATAGCTATGGAGAAGATTCCAGCTAAAGAGATTGTAAGTCCCATCCCAATACTCATAGCAACTGCTGAGAGAATCCCTAAACTATACTGACCTAGCACTATACAAAACAAAACAATAGTCATAACACCAGGGCAAGGTACAACACCAGCACTAAAAGCTACTGCCAGTTCACTTTTTTTACTCTTTTTAACCTCAATATCTCTCTCTTTTCTATGTTTATAAGCCTCATATATAAGATAACAACCAACTAACATAATCATAACAGCACTTATACTCATAGCGATAGATGAAAATTCATTAAAGTTTTTTCTAAAAAAACTCTTGAGTATAAAAAAGATGCCAAAAGTAAAAATGAGAGCAGAAAAAGTGTGGATAATAGCTATAAGATAACCCATCTTAAAAGCTTTTTTATAATCACTTTTATTTGATGTAAAGTAAAAAGCTACAAGAGCTTTTCCATGACCTGGACCAACAGCATGAATCAACCCATAAATAAAAGCTATACCAATAACTGTCAAAGAGAGTGTTAATGAACTCTCATCATTCACCTCTCTAATTGTTGAAGAGATAAAATGATTTAACTCATACTGCCAATCCACTATATGTTTTATAAAACTACTATATAACTCCATCATTTTAACTCCAATCTATAACCATAATAAAAATCATTATCAACCCCACTAACAACTGCTTTAGCTCCAGCTATATTTGTAAACTCATCTTTTAAAACCATAGCTGTATACATATCTGTATCTCCAAACTCAAAAGCCATATTTTTAACTACATAATTATATTTTAAATCAAAAGAGTAACAAACTCTATGATTCTCAATAGTAGCTACAAAGTTTGTTGGAGTAGGTAATTCAACTTTTTTACCCTTAATAATTAAATATGTATAAAAATTATAATCGGCAAATATATTAAAGTAGTTCTCCTCAATATACTTACTCTCTTTAGAATCTATCTTCCCATCTCCATTTGTATCTACATCCATAATCAACATAGATGATGTCATCTCATCTATCTTCCATGTAATTCTTATATTATCTGCTTTACCATCTTTTACAACCATAGTTGGATAAACATCTATAAAAGTATGAGGATGAGCAAATAGAGTAAGTGTAAATAAAACTAATAAGTATAAACTTTTCAAAAAATCTCCTTTTTAAATTATGTAAATGTATTTGTTTTTATTTTTTAATTAATAACCTGAGTTCAACAATAGAATACCCAAAGATAGGGTAAATAAACGGTAAGATTTTGAAAAATATACTTAAAACCTAGCCTTAGCTAAGTTGAGAGTATATTTTTTGAAAGATTGCCGTTTAGTTGCCCTATATATGGATGTTTTATTGTCGAACTCAGGTTAATAGACTTTTTAAAGGGGAGCTACCCCTTTAAATTACATTAACTTAGTCAAGTAACCAAGTATTAGTAACAATATAGATATTTTAAGAAACAATCTTGCTCCTTGTATCAACACTCCCACCCAACACTACCCACAAAAAAAAAGCCCTATCTCAAAAAAGAGATAGAGCTTCAGTGTTGTTGAGGGAGCTACCCTCAAATATCTATATTGTATCAACCAAAATTATATCATAAAGATTTAAAAAACTGAACAACCCTTTTATCTAACCAATATTCAGGATTAAAGATTGTCCCACCTATAAACCCAACATGACCACCATTAGGGTATATCTCCAATTCTACATCTTTAGATATTTCACTCTCATTTGGTACTATTGATGGAATCATAAAAGGGTCATCAAGAGAGTGTATAATGAGTGTCTTAGTTTTAATAGCTTTTAAATACTGCTTAGAACTACATTTTAAGTAGTAATCTTTTGCCGAATCAAACCCGTGAATCGGTGCTGTATAAGCCTCATCAAACTCCCAAAATGTTTTTATATTTCGAATCTCAGATTTTTTCAAACTTATTAACTCAGACATATTATGTTTTTCAAACTTTTTTTCTAGTATTTTATTCAAATCATCTACAAGTCTTTTTTGGTAAAAATTACATAAAACATCACCAATGACATCAGCACAAACATCTAACTCTAAAGGAGCAGAAACAGATATAGCCCCACTAAGTGGCGAAGAATCGCCATACTCACCTAAAAGCTTTAAAAGCATATTTCCACCAAGAGAGTAACCAATAGCAAAAAGTTTAGAATCACTATAACTCTTTTTTATAAACTCTATAAAAGCTTTAGCATCTCCTGTTTCCCCACTATGGTAAGAGCGAGGTAAATCGTTTAACTCATCTCCACACGAACGAAACTGCATCAAAACAACACCAAAACCACTTTTAGCTAACTCTCTCATAGCACCTTGAATATACAAAGATTTATACGACCCAGTTAACCCATGAAAAAGTATAACAATGGGAGTGTTAGCACCATCTTTTGGTTTGTTATACCAATAACATTCAGTAAAATCCCCATCTGAAAATCTAAACTTCTCTTTTATACAATTTAAGTTTAAATCTTTTCTAAAAAGAGATGAGTATAGAGTTTGAATATGTCTATTTCCCATCCCAAATGCTGGTTTGAATCTCTTCATTAGTAACTATCCTTTCTATTGCGAATCTTATCAAATATTTATGTATAGATGGCTATAATCTCAAACTTAAAAAATATGGAGCTATCAAAATGAATAGAAAAAAAATATACAATCCAAACTCAACGGAAAATGTAAACGATAGAAAAATTTTCGGTGGTGATCCAACAGGTATTTTTGAGTTAAATAATATTAAATATCAATGGGCATACAATCTTTGGGAAGTGATGTTGAACAACACTTGGTTCCCTAAAGAGG
>JAMOPL010000138.1 GCA_027064515.1 Sulfurimonas sp.
GATAATTCAATGATTTTTTGATTATCTTTTCCATATACTTCAACTACAATAGATGCTAATGTTGGAGGACCAGCTGGCATCTCAATCATTTTAATATTTGTTCCACTCACGATTGGCTGACAATTGCCTTGAAGAATAGGTCTTAATCTTTGAACCATATTGAATGATTTTTCATCTCTTGAGTGTTTATCTGTTAAATTTACAACTATCTCTGCAAACTCCTCACCCATTTTCATACCACTACCTTTTACAAGCCCAGCATAATTAAGTGGAGAACCTTCACCTAGAAATATTTCCAGATTAGTTACGCTACTCTCTTTTTGTAAGATATTTGTAACACACTGAGTTACACTTTTAGTTTGAGTTATAGAACTACCTTTTGGTGTATCTACATATACTGTAAAAGTATTTGTACTTTTCCCTGGAAGCATTTTTGCTAGAACCATTTTAGAGGGGAACATCATAATAGACCCAGCAAGTGATGCAAATATTAGTAGTATAACAAGGAGACTTCTTGATGGTTTATCTAAAATATTAAAAACAAAATTTTCAAATTTAGTTCCATTATGATTATTATGCATTTAAATCACCTTCTTTTTTATGATTGTGTTTTTTAAGTAGTTTTTTTCCTAAATAAGGTGTGAATATATATGCAATGAACAGGGAGGCTATTAAAGCAACAGGTACATTATATGGAATTGGTTTCATAAATTCACCCATCATTCCACCAACAAATGCCATGGGAACCATAGTAAGAACAATAGCTAAAGTAGCTACATTCGTAGGTGCTCCAATTTCGTCAGTTGCCGTGATAAGTAGTTCATCCATATCTCTATCTGCACTATCATGTGCATGCATATGTCTATGTATATTTTCAATAACAATAATAGCAGCATCGACAAGTAATCCTAGTGATAGTAAAAATGCAAATAGTGTAATTCTATTTATAGTTTGATCACCCATATAAGCGATAAAGAGTGTAATCGCTAAAATTGCAGGTACTGTAAAAGTTACAATTAAAGATTCTTTCCAACCAAGGAAAAATACTAACATAACGGCAATGATAACAATAGTGATAACAAGGTGATGAACTAATTCATTAACAGCTTCATTTGCTCTGTCTCCATAGTCTCTTGTGATAGTAAAACCGATACCTAATTTAGAAAGTCTATCTCTATTAGCATCTAGCATCTCTTTTACATCATTGGATACAAAAACAGCATTTGTTCCTGCTAGTTTAGATACAGCAAGTGTAATCTGTTCATAAGAAGAACCATCTTTAAAAATTATTTCAGCACTTTGTTTATTCTGTAAATCTATCCCATCTGTAATAGTTGCAATATTTTTAAGATATATCGGGCTACCCATATATTGAGCAACCATTATATTTTCTATATCTTTAATGGAATCAATCGCATTTTTGATACCAAATACAACAAGCTTATTATCTTTAGTATTTGCTTTTACACTAGGTACTCTAACAGTAATTGATTGGATTGCTTCTACTATCTGCCCTAAAGAGAGGTGATAACCTTTAAGTTTTGCTAAATCAACCTCAATATTATATTGCTCTTTATGTTCACCTTTTAATTCAGTTTTTGCAACATTGTCGATAGCACTAATATCTTTTTTAATCTCTTCGATAGTTTGAAGATATTTTGGATAACTGATAGTCTTATCTTTTTGATAAAAAGCTATCCCAACAATAGGAATATCTATATCTATATCAAAAGGTTTTATAAGAGGTTGCATCACATTTTTAGGAAGCATATCCATATTTTGCATAACTTTGTCATAGAGTTTTAGGTTGGAACTCTCCCTGTCTTGACCAATATAGTACATAACATTAATCACTGCAACATTGTCCATACTCATAGAATAGATATGTTCTATCCCATTAATCTCTCTCAATTTTTGTTCTAGTGGCTCAACTAAAATCTCTCTAATCTCTTTTGGCTTTAATCCTGGAGCAGGGATGATAATACTACCACCACTAATTGAGATTTGAGGATCTTCTTCACGAGGCATAATCTCTAAGGATAAATATCCAATTGCTAGTAAAAAAATAGCTAAAACAGCTGTAAGTGGATTATACAAAAATGTTTTAGCCAATTTACCAGCATAATCAGTTACTTTGATATGCGATAAATCTTTCTCTTTCATAGTTAGTTTACCCCTATATCAACAGTAGCATACATACCAGGATATACTGATTTATGATTAGTTGTAAAATTAATTTTAATTTTAAATGTATGTGTCATTGGGTTTGAATTTGGAATAATTGCACTAATAGTTCCAATAGCTTTTATACCTATTGATGGAATATTTACACTAACTTTTTTACCATTATGAATTTGAGCCAAATTACTTTCAGCGATCTCTACACTAATTTTTAAATCACTTAAATCAGATAATATAAATGCTGGCATTCCAGGCATTGCCATCTCACCAACTTTAATATTTTTAGCAACAATAACTCCATCATTTGGAGCTTTAATTATTAAGTATTTATATTGATTTTTCACCTCTTGTAGTCTAGCTTTAGAGATAGAAATCATATCTTTAAGATTTTTAGATGCTAGTTCTAAATTTTCTACTTCATATTTAGATACCATATCTTGTTTTAATAGTCTTTCATGTCTATTTAGATTAATTTGAACATTTGTGTATTGGTTTTGATATATTTGAAGACCTAGTTGAGCTTGTCTTTTAGCAGAATCAATCTCTCTAGAATCAATTTTGTATAGAATTTGCCCTTTTTTAACTTGTTCTCCTTCAGATACTTTTACATCTGTTACAAAACCCATAAAGCGACTTGTTATCATTTTTTGATTATCTGATATAACACTTCCAGAAAGTGTTAAAGTTTCGGCTACAAGAGTAGCACCTAATACTATAAGTGTTAATAGTGTCTTTTTCATTTGTTTTCTCCATTCACTAATTTTTCTAATGCAAAGATTCTTTTATTTCTTTTATTTCTTACTTGTTGTAGTTCTAGAATTTTTTCAATTTGATATGATTGTTTTATAATAACATCACTCATTGAAACAAGATTCTCTTTATATCTACCCTCATAGTTTTCATAGATGGCATTGGCAAGTTTAAACTCTTTTTCCAAAGATATAATCTCTTCATCTAAAGTAGAAATTTCTGTTTTTATTTTTCTAAACTTTAGCAGAATCCCTTGTTTAGCAAGTTCTAGTTGTGTAGTTGTTTTTAACTGTTGAATTCTAGCTTTTTCAATATTAGTTTCATCTATCCCACCATTGTAAAGATTCCAAGTAAGTCTTGCACCAATAGTATATGCTTTATGATCACTTGCATCACCTAAAAAAGTATCATCAGCAGTGGCAATTTCCCCAAAAGCACCAACCATAGGATAGTAGGCTGATTGAGAAACATCAAGCATTTTTTCTCTTATTTTTAAACCTATTGAAGCTTTTTTTATATCTATATTATTATTTATAATATTACTTTCTGAAAAGTTTGGTGTTAGTATATCAGGACATATTATTGATATACTTTTTACCTTTTGGTTTAATAAAAAACTGATGAAATGGTAGAGAAGCTCTTGATTTGAATGCATTTGAGTGATAAGCCTTTCAACATTACCTTTCTTAGCTTGAACCTCTAGTAAATCTACTTTCTTAGCATATCCAACTTCTATCATTGTTTCAGTCATATTTTCAAGAATTTTTATATTAGTAAGTATATCGTTAAGATGAGCCGTCGAATCATCTAGTAGGTCCATATCATAAAAACTTTTTCTAAGTTGATATAATTTTTCATTAATAACTTTATTTTTATCTAGACCTTTCATATCAATCATAAATTTCATAATCTCTGAATAACTACTAATTTTAAAACCAGTAAAAAGTGGAACTTCATATTTTAATTTAGATTGAAAAAAGTTTCTAGGTTCTGGATAGTTTAAATCATTTGGTGGTGTTGTATAAGCACTGTCAGGAGGTATTCCACCATTCATACCTGTTGCATTCATAAACTCTTTTGCTCCAAAATCTCCAAAAGTAGCTTCTCTGGATGTAAGTTTAAATCCAAATACATTCCCAGCATCATTTGAACGAGCATAATCTTGAATAAAATCTAGTTTACCCCAGTTCATCCCATCAACACTATCTTTATCCATTTTTGCAGAATCAATATCATAAGATGCAGTTTTAATCTCTAAGTTTTGTGATTTTAGAATAGATATGGCACTCTCTAGTGATAATGAATCTGGAACAACTAGTTCAGAAGCATTTAAAAGTAGTGAGGCACATAATGCACAAGCTATTTTTCTCATCAAAATTCCTATATATAATTTAGTGGAAAATTATAGCATAATATTACTTTCTATTATAATAGAAAATAATAGTTTTTTATATTAAGACAAATCTACTATAATCCTTTTAATAATTTATATATTTTTAGGACTTCATTTTGAGCGTACAACCTTTCACACACCTACACCTACATACTGAATATTCCCTCCTCGATGGAGCTAATAAACTTACAAATCTAGTAACACAAGTTAAAGAGCTTGGGATGACCTCTGTTGCTATGACAGACCATGGAAATATGTTTGGTGCAATTGATTTTTATCAACAGATGACTGCGGCTGGAATTAAGCCTATTATTGGGATAGAGGGGTATATCCATAATGGTGAAACTATTGGTGATAAATCCACAAAACAAAGATTTCATATCTGTTTATTTGCTAAGAATCAAAAGGGTTATGAGAATCTTATGTATCTCTCCTCTAAAGCTTATATTGAGGGGATGTACTATTTTCCTCGTATCAATAAGAAAGAATTAATAGCACATAGTGAAGGGCTTATTTGTAGTTCTGCTTGTCTTCAAGGTGAAGTGAATTGGCATCTAAACCTTGCTAATGAGAGAAATGTTAGAAATGGAGCTTTGGGTTATGAGGGTGCTATTGCTGTTGCTCGTGAGTATCAAGAGATATTTGGTGATGATTTTTACCTTGAACTAATGCGACATGGAATCGGAGACCAACTTTTTATTGATGAGCAGATTCTTCGTATCTCACATGAAACAGGAATCAAAATAATTGCTACAAATGATACTCACTACACATATCATAATGATGCTCAATACCACGAAGCATTTATGTGTATCGGGATGAATAAACTCTATGATGACCCAAACCGTATGCGACACTCTGTTCATGAGTTTTATCTTAAATCTCCTGCTCAAATGGCTAGACTTTTTGCTGATATTCCTGAAGCGATAGCAAATACTCAAGAGATAGTTGAAAAATGTCAATTAAAATTAAAACTAGGTGACCCAATTCCACCAAATTTTAAGTTTACACCTGAGTATGCAAAAGAGGATGGACTTATCATAAACCATCAAGATGATACACCACTTCCAGCAGATGCCTCACTAGATGATAAGAAAAAATGGTTTAGTGGAATAGATAAAAATGATGCTGAATATTTTACATTTTGTTGTAAAAGAGGTTTAGAAAATCGCCTTAAAATTGTACCTGAGGATAGACACGAGGAGTACAAAGAGCGACTAGAGTTTGAGATGGATATTATCAACTCTATGAAATTTCCAGGATATATGCTGATTGTTTGGGATTTTGTAAAAGTAGCAAAAGAGATGGGAATCGCAGTTGGTCCAGGTCGAGGGAGTGCCGCTGGTTCTTTAGTTGCTTACTCTCTTGATATTACCGACATCGACCCCATGAAGTATGATCTACTTTTTGAGAGATTCCTAAATCCTGAGAGGGTATCAATGCCCGATATAGATATGGATTTTATGCAAGCTCGTCGCGGTGAAGTTATTGACTATGTTGTTGAGAAATATGGACGGAATCAAGTGGCTCAAATCATCACCTTTGGTTCACTTCTAGCAAAAGGTGTGATTCGTGATGTTGCTAGGGTTCTTGATATGCCACTATCTCAAGCAGATAAAATGGCAAAACTTATCCCTGATGAGTTAGGAATTACACTTAATGGCAAAACTAAAAAAGGGCAGTTTATAGATGGAGCTTTTCAAAAAGAGCCAAAAATTTCAGAATTAATTGAATCAGATGCAAATTCAAAAAGAGTTTGGGAGTTTGCTAAAAAACTAGAGGGATTAAAAAGAAACTCAGGGATTCATGCTGCTGGTGTTGTTATCTCAAATGAGGAACTTTGGTATAAAACCCCTATCTATAAACCATCAGGTGAGAACACTTTTGTAACTCAATATTCTCTTAATTATCTTGAAGATGTTGATTTAATTAAGTTTGACTTCCTTGGGTTAAAGACTCTTGATGTTATTGATAATGCAATAAAGCTTATAAAAAGAAGATACGATAAAGTTGTAGATTGGCATAAGATAGATGAAAATGATGCTAAGGTTTATGAGGTTATCCGTGGTGGTGATACAGTGGGGATGTTTCAGATAGAATCTTCAGGTATGCAAGATTTGAACAAACGACTAAAACCAGATAACTTTGAGGATTTAATTGCCGTACTTGCACTTTACAGACCAGGACCTATGGAATCTGGGATGTTAGATTCTTTTATCGAGAGAAAACATGGTCGTGAAAAGATAGAGTACACTTTTGATATTATGAAACCTATACTTGAAAACACTTATGGGGTGATTGTGTATCAAGAGCAAGTTATGCAGATTGTTCAACATGTTGGTGGGTTCTCTCTTGGGTATTCAGATATTATCCGTCGTGCTATGGGTAAGAAAAAAGATATGGCAACCTATAATGCTGAGTTTAGTGAGGGTGCTGCTAAACAGGGGCATGACTACGATAAAGCTAGTAAACTTTTTGATTTGATTGAAAAGTTTGCTGGGTATGGTTTTAACAAATCTCATTCAGCTGCTTATGCGATGGTTACATTCCAAACTGCTTGGTTAAAAACTTACTATCCAAACGAGTTTATGGCAGCACTTTTAACATCAGATAAGGATAATATGGACAAGGTTGTTCGCTATATTGATGAGGTTAAAAGGATGGGAATCGAGCTTTCTCCACCTGATGTAAACGATTCTTATCTTGAATTTTCAGCTATTACAAAAGATGAAAAAGAGATTATTCTTTTTGGTTTGGGTGCTATTAAAGGTGTTGGAACATCTGCTGTTGAATCTATTATCCATACTCGTGAAGAGGAGGGTGAGTTTATCTCTATGGAAAACTTTGTAAACAGAATTGACCCATCAAAGGTAAATAAACGCTTCATAGAATCAAGCATAAAATCGGGTGGATTTGATAGGTTTGGTTACTCAAGAAAAGCTTTACTTGACCAAATAGAGTTAATTGTTGATACTGCAAAATCTGCTTCAACTGCTAAAAAAAATGCAGTAGGAAGTTTGTTTGGTGATGATGAAGAGATTACAAATGTACAACTTATGCTCACTAACTCAGAAGAGTATGAACTCAAAGAGATTTTAGAGTTTGAAAAAGAGACACTAGGATTCTATGTATCGGGGCATCCTCTTGATGAATATAGAGAGCAATTAGATGAACTAAACTATACTCTATCTTCTGAACTAGAGGAGATAAAAGATGGTTCTTATGCTATTTTTATTGGAAAAGTAGAGGAGATTCAAAAGAAAATTTCTAAAAAAGGGCATCAATTTGGGATATTGAATCTTATGGATTTCCATGGAAATATAGAGATTATGCTTTTTAGTGATAAACTAGAGCAATTAGAAGAGATGAACAAAGAGGAGCCAATAGCCTTTAAAGGAAAAGTAACTCATACTGATTTTGGTGCTAGAATAGGAGTTTCAAAAATTATGACACTTAAAGATTCTAGAAAAGAGTGTAGAAAAGTTAAAAAAGAGGTGCGAGAGATTCCACAAGATCCATTAACGATAGCTATCAATTTAGATGATAATCTAAATGTATTAGATGAGCTATATGCTTTAGTTCGTTCTCATATGGGGAATAGAAAAATGAAGATTATAATAGAATCAAAACTTCAAAATGTAGTGATAGAATCTGCTATTAGAGTAAATAATAGTATTATTACTGAGATAGAGAAAAATAAAGCGATAACAATTTTATAGGACTGGATATGATTTAAAAGGTGAGAAAAAAATTACAACCCTTCTAATAACACTACCCAAAGTCTATCTACCTCTTTATCATTCATAAACATTGTTGAGTTATTTGTAAATAACTCAGCTAATGCTTCTCTATTTATCTCTAAAGTGTGGCTACACTCTTTGTGTGTTGGTAAAAAACCTCTAATGATTGAGATATTACCATTTATGCGAGTAGAACATAAAAAACAATAAATTTCTGTATGTAATCTCCCCTCATATTTTAGAAGTTTTACATAAGATTCTATCGCTACTCTTTTTGGGTTTTGTTTATCCCACTCTAAAGAGGCTTCATTTATAAGTTCAAAATAAAATTTATCTAACTCCTCAACTTCTTTTAGATGTTTATAGAAGAGTGCTGTAAAATCTTGCCATAGTTTTAATAGTTTATAATCATTTATCCATTTGAAGCCTATATGGATAACATCTTTTAGTCTTGAGATAGTTGACTTCGCAGAATCTTCTTTTTCGTAGTCAATTTTAAATCCAAGATTTATAACTCCATGTCTAGCACCATAAAATCTATAAAGAGTATCTAAAGAGTTTTTTGAAACAATAGTAACTATTAGGTCTTCCTCTTTAACCCTATTTATATTTACTATAAATCCTTGCATAGTTTAAATCTATCTATATTTATAACTAATACTCAAAAGGAGTATTAGCTTTGAAGAGAGTTTAATTGCTCTAAAACTTTTACTTGTTTAGCTTGTGCATCTTCAAGTAGTCCACGGTTTTTAGCTAAAACATCTTCTGGAGCATTAGCAACAAATCTTTCATTGTTAAGCATACCGTTTAGTTTTCCTATCTCTTTTGTAAGTTTTTCATCTTGTTTTGTAAGTTTAGAGATGATAGAAGTCAAATCTATAGAATCAGTTGGGATGAAAGATTCACATAAATCAGCGATGTCACTTACAGAGTTTTCTATTTTGGAATCTGTAAACTCTAAAACTTCAACTTTTGCAAGTTTCATTATAAACGGACTCATCATTGTTTTGTCTTTTTCTGAGATGCCATCTATCTTTACAAATGCTTTTTCAATTTTTTGGTTTGCTAAATCTACTAAAACTTTTGCTCTTCTTATAGAAATGATAGCATCCATAATAATTTCAAATTTAGCTTCCTCTTTTCTTTTCTTAGTTTTAGTAGGGAACTTCATAAGCATAATAGAATCACCATCTTCTAGTGATGTTCCAGATAATTCATGATATAAATGTTCTGTTATAAATGGCATAAATGGGTGAAGAAGTTTCATAGCCTCTTTGAAAATTGCTCCAAGTTCAACTATTGAATCTTTATCAGCTTTTGAAAGCTCGATTCCCCAACCACAAAACTCATTCCATAAGAATTTGTACATAACTAATGCAGCATCATTAAATTTATACTCATCAAGATATTCACGAACCTCTTTTGTAGCAAAGTTAAGACGAGATGCCATATATTTACCAAGGTTAGTAGTTAAACAAAACTTTTTCATATCTGGAAAAACATCTAGATTCATCTGTAAATATTTTGAAGCATTATAAAGTTTGTTTGTGAAGTTACGGTTAAGTTCAAGTTTTTCTGTACTCATTCGGATATCACGACCTTGAGCAGCAGAGATAGCAAGAGTAAATCTTAAAATATCAGCAGAATATTTTTCAATCATATCAAGAGGATCAATAACATTCCCTTTTGATTTAGACATCTTATCACCTTTTTCATCTCTTACTAGAGCATGGAGATAGATGTGGTTAAATGGAAGTTGCCCATTAAAATGCTCACCCATCATCATCATTCTAGCAACCCAAAAGAAAAGGATGTCAAAACCAGTAATTAAAAGTGTATTTGGATAAAAATCTTTCATATCGTTAGATTGGAAAAGTTTTTCCATCTCTGTATCGCCTTGCTGACCCCAACCTAAAGTTGAAAAAGGCCATAGAGCAGAAGAGAACCAAGTATCAAGAACATCAGGGTCTTGAGTTAGATTTTTAGATGCACATTTAGGACAAGCTGATGGGGAATCTTCTGCCGAAGCAAATTCGTGGTTACAATCATCACAGTAAAATACTGGAATCTGATGTCCCCACCAAAGTTGACGACTTATACACCAATCACGAAGTTCACCCATCCACGAGTTATAAGAGTTTATCCAATGAGGTGGGAAAAATTGAGCTTCACCAGCATTTGTTTTCTCGATAGATTTGTCAGCTACCTCTTTTCTTAAAAACCATTGTCTTGAGATATACGGTTCAACAATGTTTTTACATCTATAACAATGCCCCACTTGATGCTTATGCTCTTCGATTTTAACGATTAAACCCTCTTCATCAAGTCTTTTAACGATAATATCACGAGCTTCAAGTCTCTCTAAACCTTTGAACTCACCAGCATAATCGTTTAAGATACCTTTCTCATCAAATACAGTGATAAACTCTAAATCGTGTCTTTTCCCAACTTCATAATCGTTTTGGTCATGGGCAGGTGTAACTTTTACAACACCTGTTCCAAACTCCATATCAACATAAGAATCAGCGATAATATTTACTTCTCTATCTAACAAAGGAAGCTTGATTTTTTTACCTACAATATCTTTGTATCTTGCATCATCAGGATGAACCATAACAGCACTATCACCAAAATATGTTTCAGGTCTTGTGGTAGCCACTTCAACCGAGCCACTTCCATCAGCAAATGGATATGTTATATGGTACATTTTCCCATCATGGTCTTCATGCTCAACTTCGATGTCACTTAATGCACCATCGTGTGTACACCAGTTAACCATATAATTTCCACGAACAATTAAGCCCTCATTGTAAAGATGAAGAAAAGATTCTTTCACCGATTTTTGAAGACCCTCATCCATAGTAAATCTTTCTCTATCCCAAGCAGGAGATACACCCATATGGCGAAGTTGCTCAGTCATAATTCCAGCAGATTCCTCTTTCCAAGCCCAAACTCTCTCTAAGAATTTTTCACGACCTAAAGCCTCTTTTGTAGTTCCCTCAGCAAGAAGTTGTTTCTCAACAACATTTTGAGTTGCGATTCCAGCATGGTCAGTTCCTGGTTGCCATAGAGTTTTATAGCCATCCATTCTTTTATAACGAGTTATTATATCTTGAAGTGTAAATGTAAGAGCATGACCAATGTGCAGACGACCTGTAACATTTGGTGGAGGCATCATAATAGAGAAGTTTTTTCCCTCTTCTTGAATCTCTTTGTTTGCTTCTGTTTCGAAGTATTTTCTATTTTCCCAAATTTTGTAGTATTTGTTTTCTATCTCTTGTGGTTCGTAACTGTTTGATGACATTGTTTTAGCCTTAAATCATAGTTTAAAAAATTGCACGATTATAGCTAAAATGTAGTGAAGATATGCTTAGATAGTAAGTTGGTTAATTCCTGTTATTACTTGTTTAATCTCAATTTTGTCTTTGTACATATTTTTATCAGCTTCTTCAATAATATCTACTAATATATCACCCTTTTTAAATTCAGCGACACCAAATGAGAAACTTGCTCTAAATGAACTTTTATATGCTTTTAGTTTTTTTGATATTATATTTTTTCTTAGCGTATTTAGTTTTTTAATTGCATCTATTTTATTTACATTATCAGTAAAAATAACTATAAACTCATCCCCTCCATATCGAATAACTTCCTGAGTGGTATGTTTTAGTTTTGAAGCTATAAAAACTAAAACTTTATCTCCTACAAGATGTCCAAAAGTATCATTTATCTCTTTAAAATAATTTAGGTCTAAAATTGCTAATGTTCCCGATTTAATTAGTTTATTGGAGTTTTCAGCTAAATATGTATCATTCATCCATTTTCTGTTAAAGAGAGCAGTTAATTCATCTTTATAGATAGATTCTTTTAATTTTTCTATCTCCTCTTTTAATATTTTAGTCTCTTTTAGAACTTCAGCAAGAGTTTCCTCATTTTTTTCTTTTATTGCTGTAATCGCTTTATTTGTACTTTTGCTTAGTTTTATAGTACCAGTAGCTACTAACTCTTGCATATTTATAGTATGAGCAATTTTATCGTCAAATAGCTTATCAGTGATTGTTTCTTCATCTGATATATCTATATTATGAGAGTCTGCATTATTGGTAAATATTGACTTATATATACTTGGAGTTACAATTTCCATATCATTTACAGATACTATTGTTTCATTTGTGATAATTTGAAGAGTTCTATCATCAATTTTCATAATTTTCCTAAGTATTAAATTTAATGGAATTTTATCAATGTTGAACTTAAATTCTAAAGAAAAAAACTATATAATCCTAAAAATATTTTACAGGAGTAACTAATTTGCCACTTTCTCGTCTAAATAAAGAGCAGTATGAAGCAGCAACATCTAATTCTTTACAAAATCTTATAATAGCCTCTGCTGGAACAGGTAAAACTTCTACTATTGTTGGTCGTATAGCATATTTATTGGAATCTGGTGTAGTGCCACAAGAGATTTTATTACTTACCTTTACTAATAAAGCTGCAGCTGAGATGGTTGAGAGGGTCGCTATATTTTTTGGTAAAGATGTTGCAAGTAAAATTGATGCGGGTACTTTTCATGCCGTTAGTTATAGATGGCTAAAAAAACATGATAAAAGAGTTGTTTTAAAGCAACAAAGAGAGTTAAAAACTTTATTTAGAAGTGTATTTGAAAAAAGAAATTTTTCCCATATTGATTCAGAGGTCGCACCTTATGGTGGAAATCATCTTTATGATTTATATTCATATTATCAAAATACAGAGCTTTCATTAGATTTTGAAAGTTGGGTTATAGATAAATATCCTGAACATGAACTTTTTTCAATGATTTATGCAGATATTGTTGATGAGTTTGTAAGATTAAAAAAAGAGTATGGATTTTTAAATTTTAATGACTTATTACTTAATTTTAGGGAGATGTGCAAAACGAATGACTTAGGGTATAAAGAGATTTTAGTAGATGAGTATCAAGATACAAATGCACTTCAAGGGACACTTATAGATGCTATGAAGCCACCATCACTTTTTTGTGTTGGTGATTATGATCAAAGTATTTATGCTTTTAATGGTGCTGATATTGGGATAATTGGTTCATTTACGAAGAAATTTCTTGATGCAAAAGTACATACTCTTACTAAAAATTACCGTTCTACATTACCGATTCTTTCACTTGCTACAAAAGTTATAGAGCATAATGAACGGATATATCCAAAAAAACTAGAGGTAACAAGAAATAATAATCCACAAGCTCCAAAACTTTTAATATATGATGAACTATTTGATCAGTATCATGCAATGGCAGCTCAAATTAGAGATACTCAAACCCCAAATGAAGAGATAGCAGTTATTTTTAGAAACAACTCTTCTGCTGATGGCATAGAAGTTGGGTTAAGAGAATTAGGGATACCTTGTAAGAGAAAAGGTGGCACAAGTTTTTTTGATTCTCGTGAGGTAAAAGCCATTTTAGATTTTTATACATTACTTGTAAATGAATCTGATATGATGGCATTTATACATCTATTTGAGTTTGCTCGTGGTATTGGTAGTGCTATGGCAAAAGAGATATATTTAGGGCTTAAAACATTGGGGCATGGAAAAATATTTTATGGTTTGTATGCTCCTGATGAATCTATAAATAACCCTTTTGAGAAGAGAAAAGTTTCTCATCAACTAGGACTTTTTGATGAGTTTATAGAACTTGGTGCAGTTGGAAAATTTGCAAAACTTGGGTTTGATGATAAATTTATGAGAAATCCTATACTAAAACACCCAAAACTTACAAAAGATAGTGGAAGTTTTTTATATGATTTTTATACTTTATATAGAGATATAAAAGGTATAAAAAGTCCTAAAATTATTGTGAATAAAATCGCTTCTTCATCTTTA
This sequence comes from Sulfurimonas sp., assembly GCA_027064515.1. Lineage (GTDB taxonomy): Bacteria > Campylobacterota > Campylobacteria > Campylobacterales > Sulfurimonadaceae > Sulfurimonas. The sequence goes on from JAMOPL010000138.1 coordinate 13,942, forward strand.
TATAAATATATTTCACTCTCTTTGGCAACAAAAAGAGCGATGTTAAAAGATGGAAGTATAGATGAGAAACAAAAAGAGGAATCATTAAATAGGATTAGTAGAAAAATGATACTTTTAGAGGAGTTATCAAAACCATATAATGAACATGAAAGATTCTTGAATGCTATGATATTAGGTTCATCTGATTTAACACAAGGAGAAGGGGTAAACTTACTAAGTGTTCATGCTTCTAAGGGTTTAGAATATAAAGAGGTTTATGTAGTTGACTTGATGGATGGAAGATTCCCAAATAGAAAACTTATGCAAAGAGGTGGTTCACTAGATGAGGAGAGAAGACTTTTTTATGTAGCGGTTACAAGAGCAAAAGATATTTTATATCTTAGCTTTGCAAAGTATGATAAGATAAAAAAGATGAACTTTGTTCCATCTCAATTTCTTTTTGAAGCTGGATTAGTACCAAAAGATGATGTTTATAGAAATTTGGTAGAAAAAGAACAAGATAAGGATGATAAAAAGTAAAACTAAGAGTTGCTAACAACTCTTAGAAGATTCTATACAAGCTCCACAAAACCATCTACCTTCACTCTGTTCTATAATATACACAACTTTATATTTCACTTGTGAGATACTTTGATAAGCTTCTACATGAGGCTTAATTGTAACAAGTTTATTTTTTAACTGAGATACTGATATATTGTGATCAACAAAATAAAATGATAGCCCCTTATCACATTTATCAAAAAGGTAACAATTTTCAATTGAGCCATCTATGCTTATATCACATTTAACAGGTGGTGAAATTATAGTCCTTTGAACGGATCTATTATTTAAAATAACCTCAAAACCATCACTTAAGCTTTTTAATGTACTACTTTGTTCCATAATTTCTAAGATAATAGAATCTAATAGTTCAGAATCTTTAAATGTTATTTGTGATTGTTCATTAACATCTAGTAACGATTCTTTTACTATTAAAAGTTCATCGGTTTGTTTGCTAAATTCACTTTGAAATTCATTAATAGAATCTACTGTTGAATTTAAAGTATTTTCAATGTATCCAAAATTATTTTCTAAATCTGCTGTTTTTATTTTTAGTTCATCAAAAATAGTTTTTGTAGAATCTGCATCTTTGGTTACTTTACTTATCGCTTGTTCTATATTGTGGATAACACCTTTGATTAGATTAGCACTATCTTGTGATTTTTCAGCAAGTTTTCTAACTTCGTCAGCTACAACTGCAAAGCCACGACCATGTTCACCAGCTCGAGCAGCTTCAATAGCTGCATTTAGGGCGAGAAGATTTGTTTGATCTGCAATATCAGAGATTGAGTTAATTGTACTAGAGATTTCATTAGAAAGAGTTTTCAATCCATTAATAGAGTTTGCAGTTACTTCCATAGAACTATAAGCATCATCAGTTCTTTGAATATTAGAGTTTAGAACATCTCTACCATCTTTTACACTTGTAATAGTATTTTGTGAATCATCTTTTAAAAGATTCATTTTATCTTTTAGGAGTTCACTGCTTTTATTAACATTACTAATAGAATCCATAGATGAATTAACAACTTCAACTTGTTTAGCAACTAAATTATGTGTTTGATTTATTTTTACTGTTGCATAAGATGCATTATAAGTGATAACTTTTGATTGTTTTACAACATTGAACATTACTGGTTGAAGATTATCTGATACTCTTTTGAGATGCCTAATAACTCTATCAAATTCATTATTTGTAGATGCTTTACTGGTAACTTCCCCTTTTAATTCCTCATCAAGTACAAAAACACCATTTTCAATTTTAAAAATAACTTTTAAAATTTTTGCTATTCTGTCTACTAGTTCAATTTTAAACATAACTTGAATTACAAATATAACAAGAATAATATTTAAAAACCAATTAAATAGCATTAAAAATAGATTTGTATCTAAGGCTGAATTATACTTTTCTAAGTCAATTTTTACATCTTCTACTGCTATAACATTATCACTAGTCCAAGTTGGATGACACATAACACATCTATTTTCAGAGATAATAGGACGAGCTAATATATAATAATTTTTATTATTTTCAACTACAAACTTTTCTTTTTGTTTAATATCTCTATTTTCTGTAAAATAGTCAATTAAATCCTCTTCATAATCTAATGCTTTATTTCTTTTTAGCATTGGTGATGTTGAAGCTTGTTTAAAAAATATTTTACCATTTGATACATCTGTAAATTTTTTGAATACTTCATTTTGAATCACTTGTGGAATCTCTGGACTCTCTCCACTAAAAAATTTTTCGTTTCTGCTCTCTAAAAGAACTCCAGCAAAATTTAAAATAGATTCTGCTTTTGTTTTTAGATTATTCTCATATACTAGTTTATTCTCATTATATAGTTTCCAATATGCTGCTGTTGTTACAGTAACGATTGTGAAGAATATAACTAAGGAAAAAGCTGTTCCTATTTTAAATTTTCTTAGTATTTTAAACATTTTATTACCTTTTTTAGTTTTTCATCGCTTTGATAAATGATTCATATATATCTTCTAACTCTAAATCTTCCTCAAGAACATTTTTATTATCTTTAACTAAGATATGCTCTAAAATAGCAACTCTTTTAAGAAGATATTCAAACATCTCTTTGTTAATATCTGGAAGCATATTGTGCATAAGAGGATCTTTACATCTTCCTTTTTCTATAACATGAGCAGGTATACCAATAGCAGTTGAAGAATTTGGAACAGTTTTTACAACAACAGAGTTAGCACCAATTTTTGCGTATTCACCAATCTCAATATTACCAAGAACTTTTGCACCAGCACCAATAACAGCACCTTTTCTAACAGTAGGGTGTCTTTTACCATGAGCTAAAGAAACACCACCAAGTGTTACCCCTTGATAGATTAAAACATCCTCTTCGATGATACAAGTTTCACCAATAACTACACCCGTTCCATGATCGATGAAAACTCTTCGACCAATTTGTGCAGCAGGATGAATATCAATATGGGTAAAAATTTGAGTAAGTCCCATTATTATTCTAGCCAATCTTTTGAAATTAGCTTTATGAAGTCTATGTGCAATTCTATGCCATGCGATAGCCCAAACACCAGGGTAATTAAATAAAAAGTCTAATTTTGAAGTAAGGGCAGGGTCATTTTTATAAGCATTTAAAAAATCTTCTTTTATATCACTGTAAATTCCCAATTTTTTTCCTAGTTATTATTTATTTATTTAGTTTCGTAAGTAGCCATTTTGTTTTACATATGTTTCTAATAAAAGAAGTGTATCATTTTTTTCTTTTTTATCACTAAAATCACTATTCAATAAATTATCTTTTAATTTTTTTATAATCATCATCTCATCATAGCCGATAGAAGATAAAATTTTTAAAATATTTTGAGATTCTATCTCATTTGTAATTGTATAATTATCTTCATTTATTTCTATTGTATATTCACTTGGATGTGTAAAAAGATTGTGGTTCATACCAAGTGTTTCTTGATAAGCTCCAACATTAAAAAAACCTAAAAAATACTCCTCTTTGTCTAAATCAATATCATGTAAATATAGTGGTTTATCTGGATTGAAACCTATCTCACCATCACTATCACAAGTAATATCCCATAAAGAAGCACCTCTTTGTGCAGTTGTTTCTAAGTGATGAAGTGGCATAACTGGAAAGTTTTGATTTAATCCCCAATAGTCAGGTAAACTTTGAAAGATAGAAGCATTTATAAGATATTTTTCTTGCAATTTTACTTGTAATTGTTCTAACTCATTTGTGTGATGAGCAGATTTTAAATAGAGTGCTTTTTTAATAATAAGATGAGATAATATCTCACCATTGGAACGATCTTGAAGATCAATATATCCTAAATCAAAAAGTGTAAATAGAGATTCAATATGATCTAGTGCATCATGCAAGTATTCTATACAATTTGAGTTATTTAAAAGTGCATTTAAATCTATAAGTTCATTTATTAGAGGAGGATTTATTTTTTTAAAACTTAAAAGTCCTTCATGATAATCATGAGAAAAAAGTTCAAGAACAGGTGTGATAAGTACAGCATGGGATGCTACGATAAATCTTCCAGATTCAGTAAAAATATTTGGATGTTTTACATTTTTTGCATCCATAATTTCACCAAGTAAGAAAACAACACTACTTGAAAATTCTTCAATTGAATAGTTTCTTGATTTTCCATGTGAGTATTGGTCATACTCAACTGCTAAACCACCACCAATATTTATATTTTCTAATGATGAAGCACCCATTTTTCTAAGTTCAGCATAGATATTTCCAGCTTCTCTTAGGGCTTTTTTAATGGGAGCAATATCTTCCATTTGAGAGCCAATATGAAAATGAATCATACTGAGTTTATTAATAAGTTGTGAATCTTTTAAAAGCTTTATAGCACCAATTATTTCAGTAGCAGTAAGACCAAATTTTGCATCCATACCACCACTTTTAGCCCATGTACCACTTCCAGAGCTATGAAGCCTAACTCTAATTCCAATATTTGGAATCTTTAGTGATCTCTCTTGTGCTACTTCAATGATAGTTTGAAGCTCATTAATTCCCTCGATAGTTATAGTAATATTATGACCACTTTGAGATGCGATAAAGCATAGTGTTATCATCTCTTTATCTTTGAATCCATTAACTGTGATATTTGAGCCAATAGTAGTTTTGAGCATCGCTAAAACCAATTCTGCTTTACTTCCAGCTTCAAGTCCATAGTTGTACTCTTTGCCTTCATTTACAACAGCATTTACAGCATGGGGAAATTGGTTTACTTTTAGTGGGAATACAGCATTGAAACTACCTTTGTAGTTATTTTCTTTTATCGCTTCATTAAAGTTTGTATATAAACTCTTTATCTGTTTTTTTATAAGATGTGGGAATATTAGTAAGATAGGACCTTTAGAGTTGTTTTTACGAATCTCTTTTACAATATTTAGTATTGATGGTTTACTTTTATAATTTAGCTTTATAAGACCATCTTCAATAATAAAGTTGTTATTTGCCCAAATATCTATACCAAAATCTTTCATTTTAATCCCTAAATATGTAGTTTTTGATGAAAATATTTATCAATATCAAAATATATTTCACCATTATGATTTTTAAAAGTAAGTAAACTTTTGTTTAACTCTTTCAGATTTTTTACACCCATAACAGATAAAACAACTTTCATGCTTTTAATAAGATTTTGATGGTAGTTTCCAATCTCTAATCCTTGTTTTACAACAAGATAAGAGGCTCTTTTTTTCTTATCTTGTGTTGCCATTCCAACAGGGCAGACATGAGAACCAAAACCTGAACACATTCTAGCTCTAATACAACCTCCACTCATCATAAATCCTCTAGCGATTCCAATGGCATCAGCACCCATACACATAGTGATAATAGCATCATCAGGGGTAAGGATTTTACCACTAGCAATAATTTTTACTTTGTGACGAATCTCATATTTTTTAAGAATTGTATCAAGAACATAGAGTGCATTATTTGTTGTAAGACCAACAGATTCCATAAGCTCAAGAGGGGCAGTAGCACTTCCCCCCTCACCACTATCAACAGATATAAAGTCAGGTAAGCTTTTACCATTTTCGAATCTTTTTGCCATCTCTTTAACCATCTCATCAACAGCAGTTGCATCAGAGATAACGATTTTGAAACCAACTGGTTTAGAAGATAGTTTTTGTAATCGTTCAACAAAATCTAAAAGATGTGTAGTTGAATCAGCAAAAGGAAATCTATTTGGGGAAAATAAATTTTCACCCTCTTTTACACCTCTATAATAAGCAATATCAGCAGTAACTTTAGAACCAGCAAGTTTACCACCAGTTTGTTTTGCTCCTTGAGCAATTTTTATCTCTGTCATACGACAAAATTTCATCACTTTTTGGTATCTTAATTCATCAAATTTTCCATGTTCATCTCTAACACCATAAAGTCCTGAACTCATTTGAAAAATCATATTTGGAATTTCAGCAGGAACTTCTTTTGGAAAATCTTCAATTTTTGCTTTCCAGTTTACACGAAAAAGTACATGAGATGTTGTATCGTAAATATATGTGTTTTGAGTTTTTTTGTTTAGTAAAACAGTTCTATACCATTTGAGAGCAACTTTACGGTTAAATAGTTTAGCACCAAGTTTAAATACAAACTCAGCGATGGGTGTACTTTTTACAATCTCAAGATATTTAGAGTTGTTTAAATCTGGTTTGAGTGTAAAAAGATGATTTGATGTAAGTGAACCCTCGCCAGTATTTATTGTAAGATTTGAATTTGCCCCAGCGATAGAGAATGAACGAACAGCTTCTGGGCTTAAAGCACCATCACTCATAGCAGAACGAACAATAGGGGTATTTGATACAAATGGATATTTTCTATCTTCACCAAAAATTACACTTGTATCTTCATCAACTTCATCTTCATTGAGAACATTTGTAGAGTGTTTTATTACAAATCTTGCAGTCGCAAAAGGTTGAGAAACTGAAAATGATTGATAGTTTGGTAAATCTTTTGCTGCTTTATAAACCCAATCAACTTTATCTTTAGATTCATAAAATGTTTCTTCACCAAAGTATTGACGCATTGGTTCTCTAAGCATCTCTAAAAGGTATCTACCTCTACCAATAACAGGATAGTTTATCAGTAAAGAGTGTTTTCTTTGAATATACTTGTCATAAATAAAAAGGGCAAATATAGCAACAATTATAGCGAGGATAATAAATTCAAAAAAATCTATAAATAGATTCCAAAATAGATGTAGTAAATCCATTAAAAGTCCTTCATATTAAGAGTTTGCTCTGTTTTATCTTCTAAGTTTTTGATAGTGATAGTACCACTCTCAATCTCATTAGAACCAATAAGTATAAAATACTTAGTATTTGCTTTGTCAGCACCTTTTATATGATTCTTAAAGTTTTTAGCTTTATAATCAATTATTACTTTATCCGTTTGTCGTTTTCTTTGAGCAAGTGAGATAACTAAATCAATACTCTCTTCATCCATTGCACCAATATAATAGCCATCTCTTTTATTTTCAGGCATAACAATTAATTCCATAAGTCTCTCTATCCCCATAGCAAAACCAACAGCAGGGGTAGGGCGACCATCTAAAAACTCTACAAGTTTGTCATATCTTCCACCACCAGCTATTGCACTTTGACTTCCAATATTATCACTTACAAATTCAAATGCAGTTTTAGAATAGTAGTCTAGTCCACGAACAAGGTTTGTATCTATCTCGTAAGCGATTTCATTATCATCAAGAATCTTTTTGAGTTTTGTAAAATCACTTTCACAAGAATCACAAAGTGAATTGATAAGTTTAGGAGCTTTTTCATAAAGTGCCTGACATTTTTCATTTTTACAATCAAGAACACGGATAGGATTAGTAGTTTTTCTTCTCACACAATCTTCACAAATTTCATCTTCTACAGATTCTATATAAGATATTAAAGAATCACGATATTGAGGCATACAGTTTGAATCACCTAAAGAGTTTAGTTGAAGTCTATAACCGATTCCACATCTTTTCAAAATATCGGCACTCATCATAATCATAGTAGCATCTTCATATACAGAATCTACCCCAAAACTCTCAACACCAAATTGGTGAAATTGTCTTAGCCTACCTTTTTGTGGTCTTTCATATCTAAACATAGAACCATGATAAAAGAAACGGTGAATCCCACCAGCTTTATCTAATTTTTTCTCAATAAAAGCACGAACAACACCAGCAGTTCCCTCAGGACGAAGACAAACATCATTTTCACCTTTATCAGTAAACTGATACATCTCTTTGCCAACAATATCACTAGATTCACCAACAGATCGTTTAAAAAGAGCAGTCTCTTCTAAAAGGGGTGTTTCAATAAAATGAAAACCATACTTTTGTGCTACATCAGTAGCTATGTTTATGAAGTAAGTAAATCTTTCATAATCCTCACTTAAAATATCGTTCATCCCTCTTAGTGACTTAATCATTAATACCCTTTATTTTTATTGGGAGAAGAATACCATCTTTATTATTATAATTGTATAATTTTAAATAATAAAAATAGAGAGAAAAATTATGAAACACAACTGCCCACTATGTGACAATGAAGCTATACTTTTTTACAAAGATAAAGAGGCTTATTATAAATGTAATAATTGTCTTGGTATATTTGAAGATGAAAAAGATAGAGTTAATCTAGAGCTTGAGAAGAAAAGATATGAGATGCATGATAATAATGTAGAGGATAAAAATTATCAAAAATTTGTTTTGCCAATTACATCATCTATTTTGAAAGATTATAATAAAGATTCTAAAGGTTTAGATTTTGGGGCAGGAGAGGGTCCTATTGTCTCTAAAGTTTTAGATGATAATGGTTTTAATATAGTTCAGTATGATCCATTTTTTCATATAAATATTGAACTATTAGATTTTAAGTATGATTATATCGCCTCTTGTGAGGTGATAGAACATTTTTATCAGCCTAAAAAAGAGTTTAAATTATTAAGAAGTATGTTAAAAAAAGGGTCTAAGCTTTATTGTATGACTGAACTATATAATGAAAATATTAATTTTGAGACTTGGTATTATAAGAAAGATCCAACACATGTGTTTTTTTATCAAAAAGAAACATTTGAATATATAAAAAAAGAGTTTGGATTCTCATCTCTTGAGATTGATGGTCGTCTTGTTACTTTTTCTTATTAATGATTACATTGTATAATTCAAATATGAAATCAATATACATTAGTTTATTAGCTATTTTACTTACCACCGGATGTAGTGATTCGTCATCACAGAAAAAAGTTTCTTTAATGGGAGATTATGGAAATGGAGTGAATAAAAACTCTATTGCATATAAATCAAATGAAAACCAAAAAGATAGAGATGCTAATGTTGAATTATCCCAAATAGATTCTACTACAAAAATAGAGATTGCTAAGATAGAATCTAATAATAAATTACTTATTGCAAAAGTGAATGCTGATGCAAAAAAAGATGTTGCACATGTAGATTCTACAACTAAAATTGAAACAACTAAAATAGATTCACTTACTAAAAAAGAGGATATTCAAAGTAATCTTTATATAACAATTACTTTAATTTTAATTGTTGGGTTTGCTTTTGTTTTATTGTACTTTAATAATAAGAAAAATAGAGAGTTGAAAAATAAACTTCATCAAGACAATCTTAAACATGAACAATTATTAAAAGAGAGAGAATTTGATGAAAAACGATTGCATAAGATGCTTGATTTGGTAGGGGAGGGTAAACTCTCTAGTGATATGGCTGAAGAGATAATTACATCTATTACAAAGCCAAAACAAAATTTAATAGAATCAAAGTGAAATAGAATCGTCATAAGGATCCATATGTATAAGTATATGGGTCTGTTTATCTTTAAATAATTCCCTTAAATTATTTTCTATATTATCAGTAATTGCATGAGCATCATAAAGTGAAATATCCATATTGAAAACAGCATGAACAGAGATAAAAATATCAGAACCAGCTTCTCTAGTTTGTAAAAAATGGTAATCTGTTACTAAATCTTCAGAAGTTATAATTTTTACTATTTTTTCAATATCTTCTTTTTCAAGGGAAGCGTCTAGTAACATTAAAATCCCCTCTTTAATGATAGGGATAGCAGAGTAAACCATATAAAAAGCGATAGCAATACCTAAAATAGGGTCAATAAGTTGCTCACCAGTCATTGCGATAAGTCCCAATGCAAAAAGTATAGCACCATTTGAGAATAGGTCTGTTTTGTAGTGGAGAGCATCTGCTTTTATGACCATATTGTTAGTTGTTTTTGCAATTTTATTTAAAAAAATAACTAAACCAGCAGTGATAATAAATGATGCAATCATAACCCAAATACTCGCACTCATATGATTCATCTCTCTGGTATGAGTTATCTTTACAAGTGCTTCATAGAAAATAAAGGTAGCTGATAATGATATAACAACACCCTCAATAACAGCAGCTAATGGTTCTATCTTACTTCTACCAAAGTTAAATTTATCATCAGCCTCCTTTTCTGAGTTACTGAGTGCAAAATAGTTAAAAAGTGAAACAGTGAGATCTAAAAATGAATCTATTGCCGATGCTAAAACTGCTACAGAACCACTAAGAATTCCAACTGTCATTTTCAGTAAAACTAATATACCTGCAACTGATGTGGAAACAACAGTTGCTTTTCTTTCTAATCTCATAATATATCCTAAATTAATTTAGATACAATTGTATTAAAATTTCAATATAAAAAGAATAAAATGAACTTACAAGAATTAAGAAAAGATAGAGAAAAATGGATGACTTGGAAAAATATAGCACCACTTAGGGATGCTTTAAATAATTTAGAAAATGAATCATATAGTGTTGAGTTGAGTGATATAGTAAAAATTGAATCAGATTCTATTGATAAAGAGCAAATTTTAAGTACAGCTAAACTTATGATGCCTTGGAGAAAAGGTCCTTTTGAAGTTTGTGGAACTTTTATAGATAGTGAATGGAAAAGTAATATTAAGTATAATTTATTACGAAAACATTTTAATCTAAATAATAAAAGAGTAGCCGATATTGGGTGTAATAATGGTTACTATCTATTTAGAATGCAAGAGGATAATCCAAAATCTTTAGTTGGTTTTGACCCTTCTCCTTTATATAAAACACAGTTTGATTTTATAAATCATTTTGTAAAAAGTGATATTGTTTATGAATTATTAGGTGTAGAGCATTTAGAATTTTATGAAGAAAAATTTGATACTATTTTTTGTCTTGGTGTTTTGTATCATAGGAGTGATCCTGTTGCGATGTTAAAGTCTTTATTTAAAGGTTTAGATAAAAAGGGTGAAGTTATTTTAGATACTTTCTATATAGATGGGGATGATGAGAGTTGTTTATGTCCAAAGTCCTCTTATTCAAAGATTCCAAATATCTATTTTGTTCCAACTATAAATGCTTTAAAAAACTGGTGTTTAAGAGCAGGATTTATTGATTTTGAAGTTTTAGAGACTTCTAAAACAGATGCAAGTGAACAAAGAAAAACAGAGTGGATAGATGGTCAATCCTTAGAAGATTTTTTAGATCCAAAAGACAATACTAAAACAGTGGAAGGCTACCCAGCACCACAGAGAGTATATGTAAGATTGATAAAGGATAAAAAATGAGTAAAAGTATAGAAAATGAAATAGAAAATGAAGAGGAACTTGAATTAGAAGAATATGGAACAGATAATAAAGTTTTTTTACAAACACATGATAAGATAAATGTATCTTTAAGTGGAGAGATAGAGTTATTGGAAGATGGTTATGTTGAAATAAGATTGGTTACAACTGCTGATATGCTTGCAGATCACTTAGGATTAATTCACGGTGGCTTTATTTTTTCAGCAGCTGATTATGCAGCTATGGCAGCAATTAATGAAAAGAATGTTGTTTTAGTAGCAGCAGACACTCAATTTTTATCACCTGTTAAACTTCATGATGATGTTATTTTTAAAGCAAAAGTTCGTCATAAAGAGGGTAGAAAAAGAAATGTTCATGTGGATGGTTTTGTCTTTGATATAAAAGTTTTTGAAGGTGAATTCAAAACAGTTATAACAGAGAGACATGTTTTAAAATTAAAACTTAATGAAGATGAAGAGGCACAAGAGTTATAAACTACTAATCCAATAGTCAGCATTTTTTTGTTCTTTTTTAATGGTTGTTGTGCCACCATGCCCTGGATATATAGTTTTATCGAAATCTAGTGTTTTAAATTTTTCTAAACTTTTTTTCATATCTTCTGGATTTGAATATGGAAAATCTGTTCTTCCAATAGAGCGATCAAAAATGAAATCTCCACTAAACATAGAATCTCCAATCTCAATAGTTGAACAGCCTGGGCAATGTCCAGGAAAGTGACGAAACTTTACTTTTACACCATCAAAATCAAACTCTTCATTATCTTCAACTTCAACATCTGGTGTAGATGGTGGTAAACCCTCAACCCAAGAACTCTCTTTTAAAAGCATAACATCAGCTTTTGGTGTATAAAGTGGTATATTTAATTTTTTTTGTAGTTCATCATTTGACCATACATGATCAAAATGACCATGTGTATTGAAGATTCCAATAGGATTAGTTACATTTTGCATAACCCATTCAGTTGCATCAACCCCTGGATCAATAATAAAATCTTTTTTATCTATACTCACAATATAACAATTTGTTTGATACATACCCATCGGTTTTACTTTAATACTCATAAATACCCCTGTTTTTTGAAAAGATTATAACATTAAACTATAAAATTTGAATATACCAACGATCTATCTGCTATAATTCTAAAAATATAAATTTTGCAAATTTGAGGATTTTAAATGACATATGGCGAGTATTACTATTTAGTAAAATATGATATGCGATTAAAGAATGGTGTATGGGTTACAAGTAAGCCAAAAATGACAATACCTACGAGGATGCCTAAAAAAGATGCATTGGTTTATTATACTAATAAATTTAGACTATATTGGAAATCTATTGATATGAAAAAACAAATTCAATATACAGGTTCTCATTCAAAATAAATTAGATGGAGATGCTATTTTATATGGGAGTTATTCTTCTTTTTTGTACTATATCTGGATGGATAAGTCAAAAATTAAATATTTCTCAAGTTGTATCTTATTTAATTCTAGGTCTATTAATTGGACTAGAAATATTAGACATTATCCCCTCTCAATTTGTTCAGAATTCACATTTAATTATTAATTTCTCTTTATCTCTTATTGTTGTTCTTATTGGATTAACACTTAAGTATTATTCACTTAATGAATATATAAAAGAGATTGTATATATAACACTTTGTATGAGTTTAATTAAAGGTAGGTTTGCCTCAAAGGTAAATAGTTTTGAAAAATAATATATTTTCACAGATACCAATGAATTTAAAAGATGAAGTTTTTGAAGAATTAATAACTAAAGAATCTTTAAAAATTGAAAGAATAATTTCAAAAGGGCATATAACACCAAAATCTAAATGGTATAATCAAGAGAATGATGAATGGGTGATTTTACTTAAAGGAAAGGCTATTTTAGAGTTTGAGAATAGTGCAGATATTGAGTTAGATGAGGGTGATTATATAAATATCCCAAAGTATACTAAACATAGAGTATCTTGGACAATTCCAAATGAAGAAACAATTTGGTTAGCTATACATTATTAAAGTATTGAATTGAAATATTTATTATTTTTATTTTTAATTATTACCACTGTTTATTCCAAGGAAAAAAATATGAGTATTTATGATTTTAGTGTAAAAACTATTGATGGAGAAGAGATATCAATGAGTAAGTATAAAGGTAAAACTTTACTTATTGTAAATGTAGCTAGTGAGTGTGGTTTTACATCTCAATATGCAGGATTGGAAAAATTGTATCAAACATATAAAAATAACAATTTTATGGTTTTAGGTTTTCCATCAAATCAGTTTGCGAATCAAGAACCTATGAATGAGGATAAGATAAAGTTTTTTTGTCAAGAAACATATAATATTCATTTTGATATGTTTTCTAAAATAGATGTAAATGGAGATGAAGTATCACCACTTTTTAAGTTTTTAAAAAAAGAGCAGGGTGGATTTTTATGGATGGATGAGATAAAATGGAATTTTACTAAATTTCTAGTAGATTCTAATGGAAATATTATAGATAGATATGCACCATTTACAAAGCCTGAAAGTATAGAAAAAGATATACAAAAAGTTTTAAAGATAAAATAGATGAATAAATATTCCCAAATATCAATTTGGGAAAATAGTAAAATAAGTTTATTGAATTACAAATTCCGTAAAATATATTCCTTTTATTTGACCGTCACTAATCATAGCATTTAATACATCCATGATTTGCCTTTCTACTTTGTTCTTACCTTTTTTAGATGAGATCTCTTCTAGTGTTTTAGATGTTAAGATTCTAATAATCCTATCTCTAAGTACAGCTACTTTAGCATCTAACTCTAGACTTAACTCTTCACCCTCTAGTTCAAGAGACATAGTTACTTTTAGGTATCTACGACCAGCATCACTTTTTAAATTAACAGTAAAAGAATCTAGTGGATACATAATTCCAATATCACTTAAAAGTCTTTGTGTTTCTGTATCTAATGAACTACTGCTTGATCTTCTTTTAGGTTTAGTGGTTTTTTCCACCTGTTCTTGAGGTGCTGATGATACATTATCTTCTTCATCATCTCCCATCAATAAAACAGTAACAACACCACCAATAACAATTATTAATACTAAAACAACTATTATTATAATCATAAGCATATTACTAGATTTTTTTTCTGCAGGTGCCTCTTCTGTTTTTTCTTCATCTGCCATGTTTTCTCCTTTAGATTATTTACATAATTAAAAAATTAATTATATTTTTTTTGTTTCACCATTTAGTAAACTTTTAAGAGGTAAAAATTCGTAAGTATCAGCATTGTAATAATCTATATGTCCATCTGCTATATCGTAGTACCAACCATGAATTGATAAATCTCCATTTTCAAATCTTTTTTTTACATTAGGATATGTTAAAATATTTTCAATTTGTTTTATAACAGACAATTTTTCAGTAAGTCTTAGTAATTCCTCTTTAGGTGCATTTACACCAAGACTTAATATTGCAGATGTTTTAGCACTCTCTCCAAGCTCTAGCCATTTTTTTGTATGAATTAGTAATGGATCATCTATTTTTTCAAATAGATGTTTACACGCACCACAATGTGTGTGTCCACAAATTATAATCTCTTTAACTTTTAAGACACTTACGGCATATTCTATGCCTGAAGCTGTTGAGTGAAAATCTTCATCTGGTTTATATGGTGGAACAAAGTTACCTACATTTCTAATAACAAAAAGATCACCAGGGTTAGCTTGAACCATTAAGTCAGGAATAACTCTTGAATCTGAACATCCAATAAATAAAGCATTGGGCGATTGACCACTATTTACTAAGTCCAAAAGAGCTTCTTTATTTTTTTTGAAGTAAGTTCTAAATAACTTATTACCTTCAGCATATTCTTCTAAATTCATAATATTCCTTTATTAATTTTAGTTACAAACTTTTATATTTAACTCTTTTATTATTGCTTCAAATATTTTTCCAGATTCTCTATCTAAATCATCATGATATTCAATAACTAAAACTTCTCTTCCTTTAGATATTGAAGTAGTATGAATCTCCGGTTGTATATCATATTTTAGTATAATTGAATCAATACAACTGTTTACTTTTTGTTTCTCTTCGTTATTTGCATAAGCTATTGATAACCTAGAGAATCTCTCTTCACTTCTAAATTCAGCATCTATCATTTTTTGCCTTTTATTTTATATTTGTAGAAGTATACAACGATTAGTTTTATATTTGTATTTTAAATGATTAAATTAGTACCATTCAAGTAATTTTGTAACTTCATCCACTATATAAGTTTTTATTGTTGTTTTTTCTAAAGGTTTTTTAGCTAATAATACTTTAGAAATATTTTGCATTTCTGCCTCTTTTAGTCTAGAATCTAGAGAAACTACTTCCCTTACATCCCCAACTAATGATACTTCACCAATAAATATTGTTTTTTTTGATATTACACGATCTCTAAAGCTACTTAATATAGCAGCTAAAACTGCTAAATCAGCAGATGTTTCTGTGATTTTTATACCACCTGTAATATTTATAAATACATCATATCCAGATAATGGAATTTCCAGTTTTCTTTCTAGTAAAGCTAAAAGCATATTTAACCTATTATTATCAAATCCAGTCGCTTGTCTTTTTGAATTAGGTGTATGAGATTCAGACACTAATGCTTGAACTTCTAAGATTATTGGGCGAGAACCTTCCATAATAACTGTTAGTGCTGAACCAGCTTGTGTAGAATCTCGATTAAAGAATCTTGAAGATATATTAGTTGCAGAGATTAAGCCTTCAGTTCTCATCTCGAAAACACCAATTTCACTGGTTGAACCAAAACGGTTTTTAAATCCTCTAAGAATTCTTAGCTCTTGGGAAGAATCTCCTTCAAAATACAAAACAGTGTCTACCATATGTTCTAAAACTCTTGGACCAGCGATAGAACCCTCTTTTGTAATATGACCAATAATAAAAATTGCAATATCTCTCTCTTTTGCAATTCTCATAAGTTCAAAGGTAATTTGTCTAACTTGAGTAACCGAACCAGGTGCAGAACTTACCTCTTCAGAATATAGAGTTTGTATAGAATCTATAATTAACATCTCGTAATTAATATGCTCTAATTCTACTAAAACTTGTTCTAGTTTAATCTCATTTAAAAGATATAAATTGTCTTCATTTGCATCTAAACGATTCGCACGGAGTTTTATCTGTCCAGCAGATTCTTCTCCTGTAACATAAAGAACATTTTTATTTAAAGAAGCTATATTTGATGCTATTTTTAAAAGTAGGGTTGATTTACCAACACCGGGACTACCCCCTATTAGAGTTAAAGACCCTGGAACTATACCACCACCTAAAACACCATCTAATTCAACATCAAGTGTAGAATATCTATACACATCAGTTTGAGTTATTTTATTAATACTTTTAGCATTTGAAGTTTTTGATGATGTTGATTTTGTCTGTTTAACAACTTCTTGTTGATGTTCATTTAATTCAAGAAATGAATCCCAAGAGCCACAATTAGTACACTTACCCATCCATTTTGGTGTAGTTAGTCCACAGTTCTGACATTCAAAAAGTATTTTTTTCTTAGCCATATAAGATTCCT
>JAMOPL010000139.1 GCA_027064515.1 Sulfurimonas sp.
AAAAGATATTTTAAGCATCTCAGAGATAAAAGTTTTTGCTCTTGGTGGAATAATCTCTAAAGAACAGATAGAACTACTTAACGATACATCTGTTTATGGTTTTGCTTCGATTCGATACTTTTACTAAATATCATCTATAGATATTTTTTAATATTAAAATATATCAATACTAGATATAATAAAAAAATTAATGAATATTGGATTTTTATATGGGTGAAGAACAAAAAAAGAAGCTAGAACAACAACTATGGAATATTGCTAATGAGTTAAGAGGTAAAATGAACCCTGATGAGTTTAGGGATTATATACTTGGATTTATATTTTATAAATATCTCTCTGAAAAGATGGAAAGCTTTGCCAATGAACTTTTAGAAGAAGACAAAGTTTTATATTCAAATTTAAGAAATGCAGATGATGACAAAGAATATCTTGAAGCTATCAAAGAAGATAGTATAGAGGAATTGGGATACTTTCTTTACCCTTGGGAACTCTTTAGTGCAGTAGCCATTAGGGGTAACAGCGATATAAATAGTTTTATACTTGAAGATTTAACAACCATCCTTAGACACATAGAACAGTCCACTATGGGGCATGAGAGTGAAGATGATTTTGAACATCTTTTTGAAGACCTTGACCTAACTTCCACAAAGCTTGGAAAAACTGAAGATGCTAAAAACAGTTTAGTTTCAAAAATACTGTTTCATCTTGATAGTATTAATTTTGAGTTAAAAAATCATGACAGAGATGTACTT
Organism: Sulfurimonas sp.; assembly: GCA_027064515.1. Taxonomy (GTDB): domain Bacteria; phylum Campylobacterota; class Campylobacteria; order Campylobacterales; family Sulfurimonadaceae; genus Sulfurimonas. Next base: position 753 of record JAMOPL010000139.1, read on the forward strand.
GGAGATGCCTATGAATATCTTATAGGTATGTTTGCATCTGGTGCAGGTAAAAAAGCAGGAGAGTTTTATACTCCAAAAGAGGTTTCAACTGTACTTGCAAAAATTGTTACAAACAACAAAAGTAAATTAAAATCAGTTTATGACCCAACTTGTGGAAGTGGTTCACTTCTTTTAAGAGTTGGTCGTGAGGTTGATAATGTTAGTGATTATTATGGGCAAGAGTTAAACAGAACTACTTACAATCTTGCACGAATGAATATGATAATGCACGATATTCACTACAGAAAATTTGATATAAAACAAGAAGATACACTTGAAAATCCACAACATTTAGATAAACGATTTGAAGCCATCGTAGCAAATCCACCTTTTTCGGCTCAATGGTCAGCAAATCCACTCCACATGAGTGATGATAGATTTTCTCAGTATGGCAAACTTGCACCTAAAAGTAAAGCAGATTATGCTTTTGTAACACATATGATTCATCACTTAGATGAAAATGGAACTATGGCAGTTGTACTCCCTCATGGGGTACTGTTTCGTGGAAGTAGTGAGGGGCATATACGAAGATACCTTATAGAAGATAGAAATTATCTTGATGCTGTTGTTGGTTTACCTGCTAACATATTTTATGGAACTAGCATACCAACTTGTATAATGGTTTTTAAAAAGTGTCGTGAAGATAGCCAAAATGTACTTTTTATAGATGCTTCAAAAGGTTTTGAAAAAGCAAAGAATCAAAACCACTTAAGAGATGAAGATATAGATAAAATCATAACAACCATACAAACAAGAGAAACACTAGATAAATACAGTTACTTAGCATCTTTAAAAGAGATAGCAGAAAATGACTACAACCTAAATATACCACGATATATAGATACTTTTGAAGAGGAAGAACCTATAAACATAGATGAGATTTCAAAAGAGTTAAAAAGTTTAGATATAGAGATGAAAGATAACGATAGTGAGATAGCAAAGTTTTGTGATGAACTTGATATATCTACGCCATTTTAAGGAGTCAATATGGAATTAGATTTAACAGCATTTAAAAGAGCTATTGATACACTAAATGAGGCATTAACTGAATATGAAAAAGATAAAACAAACACATTTGTAAGGGATAGTTGTATCCAAAGATTTGAGTACTGTTTTGATTTATCTAAAAAAACTTTGATACGATACATGAAGAGTATATCTGATGACCCTATGGAAGTAGATAGAGAAAAATTATCAAATATCATTAGACAATCTTATAGATTAGGGGTAGTAAAACATAGTTGGGATGAGTGGGATATATATAGAGAAAATAGAAATAACACTTCCCATGGATATAATGAAGATGTTGCAATTCAAATTGTAGAAGAGTTACCTAAGTTTTATAATGAGATAGTTTTTTTACTAGAAAATATTCAAAAAAACAATGAAGATTAAATTTGATGTAACACCAACAGAATTTATAATTATAAAAGATATTTTAAAAAAGTATCTGACAAAAGATTGTAAAGCTTATGTTTTTGGAAGTCGTGCAAAAAGTAGTTCTTTGCATGGTTCTGATTTGGATTTAGCCTTAGAGTGTAAAGAGAAGATAGACTTTAAAAAATTATCAAAAATAAAGATAGATTTTGAAGATTCAAGACTTCCCTATATGGTTGATGTGATTGACTTACAAGCTACAAAGGAATACTTTAAAAATATGATAGAAAAAGAGATGATAGAGTTTCCTCTGGGGAAGTTGGAGAGAGTGCCTGAACTTAGGTTTAAAGAGTTTAGTGGGGAGTGGGAAGAGAAGAAGTTAGGGGATATTGCAACTTTTTTTTCAGGTGGAACACCAACAAGCACAAATAGAACATATTATTCGGGAACAATATCTTTTATAGGGTCTGGTAATATTAATGATAATCAAGTTAATCAATATATTACGGAGGAAGCTTTAAATAATTCATCTGCTAAGTTAATTAATAAAGGTGATATTTTATATGCACTTTATGGGGCAACAAGTGGTGAAGTTGCAATTTCTAAATTAAATGGAGCAATCAATCAAGCTATTTTATGTATAAGAACTAATGAAGATAAATATTTTATTTACCAATGGCTTAACTTAAAAAAATATAAAATACTTTCAACATATTTACAAGGTGGTCAAGGTAATTTATCTTCTAAAATAATTAAAGATTTAAAATTAAATTTACCAAAAAAACAAGAACAAAAAAAAATAGCCTCATTTTTAACTACTGTTGATAAAAAGATAGAGCAACTTACAAAAAAAGTAAAATTTCAAGAGCAGTATAAAAAAGGGGTGATGCAGAAGATTTTTAAGCAAGAGATTAGATTTAAAAATGATGATGGAAGTGAATTTGAGGAGTGGGAATGGAAAAATGGGAATTTAATTTTTAAATCTATTTCAAATAAAAATCATAATTCAGATTTACCTATATTAGCTATTTCCCAAGAATATGGAGCAATTCCAAGAGATATGATAGACTATAAAATTTCTGTAACTAACAATAGTATTAGTTCTTATAAAGTTGTAGAGATAGGAGATTTTATTATTAGTCTAAGGTCATTTCAAGGTGGAATTGAATATTCAAAATATAAAGGTATTTGTAGTCCAGCATATATAATTCTTAAATCAATTATTGAAATTAATAATATTTTTTTCAAATCTTATTTTAAAACACCTACATATATTCAACAACTAAATAGTAAAATAGAGGGTATTAGAGATGGGAAAATGATAAGTTATAAATATTTTTCAGAGATAAAATTACCTCTTCCACAAAAACAAGAACAAACAAAAATAGCAAACTTCCTATCTTCACTAGACAAAAAGATAGATTCCACAAAAGAACAACTAGCTAAAACAAAAGAGTTTAAAAAAGGACTACTTCAAAGGATATTTGTATGAGTAAAAATGACCCATCAGCCTATCTTCTTACGAAGAAGTCGCCCTTGGCTACTTGTCAGTAGATGGGAACCTTTGAAGTGTCATTATATCATAAGATAGATAATAAGTAAGAGGGCATAAATAATTTCACAACCAATAAAACAAGAGGCTATAAGATATGAGTATTCAACCAGAAGCATTACTAGAATATAATCTGATAAAACAACTTAAAAAACTAAAATATGAACCTATTGAGATAAAAGATGATAAAACATTAGAGAAAAATTTAAAAATACAGATAGAAAAACATAACAATATCATTTTAAGTGAAAGTGAATTTAAAAGGATACTTAACCATCTAAGTAAAGGTAATGTTTTTGAAAAAGCAAAGATACTTAGAGATAGATATGCACTTACAAAAGATGATGGTACAACTTCTTATATAGAATTTTTAAATAGTGAGCATTGGTGTCAAAATGAGTTTCAAGTAACTTCGCAAGTAACTGTTGATGGAATGTATAAAAATAGATACGATGTAACTTTGCTTATAAATGGTCTGCCTCTTGTTCAGATAGAACTTAAAAGAAGAGGGCTAGAACTCAAAGAAGCATTTAACCAAATCAACCGTTACCAAAGGCACTCTTACAGCTCAAATAGTGCTTTGTTTAACTATGTACAACTTTTTGTTATAAGCAATGGAGTAAACACCAAATACTATGCAAATAATAAAAAACAATCTTTTAAGCAAATTTTTTATTGGGCAGATGAGAAGAATAATAATATAACCAATATTGAAGAGTTTACACAAATTTTTCTTGAAAGATGTCATGTGTCAAAAATGATATGTAAGTACATCGTACTAGCAGAAGTTCCAAAAATACTTATGGTACTTCGCCCTTATCAGTACCATGCAGTTGAAGCTATTATAGACAGAGTTAGTAATACAAATAAAAATGGTTATATTTGGCATACTACAGGGAGTGGAAAAACACTCACATCATTTAAAACAGCTCAGATACTTATGAAACTTGAAAAGGTTTACAAAGTTGTATTTGTTGTAGATAGAAAAGATTTGGACTTTCAAACTACAAAAGAGTTTAACAGTTTTAGTGATGGTTCAGTTGATGGAACTGACAATACAAAAGCACTTGTGAAACAGTTTAGCGATGATACTAAACTTATCGTTACAACTATTCAAAAATTAAATACAGCTATCTCTAAAGAGAGATATTTACAAAAGATGCAACTGTTAAAAGATAAAAATATAGTTTTTATCTTTGATGAGTGCCATAGAAGTCAGTTTGGTGAAACACATAAAAATATAAGTAACTTTTTTAGTAAAAATCAGATGATAGGCTTTACAGGAACTCCAATATTTGTAGATAATAGTATAGATAAAAAAACAACAGCTGATTTATTTGGTACACCTGCTTTACATAAATATGTTATTACAGATGCTATTAATGATGATAATGTTATAAAATTTTCAGTTGAATACATAGGAAAATATAAAGAGAAAAAAGGAAGTGCTACAAATATTGATATAGATGTTGAAGCTATTGACACTAAAGAGTTGCTAGAGAGTGATGAACGAGTTGAAAAAATAGTTGATTATATACTACAATCATAACCGTAAAACTCATGCAAAAGAGTTTACTGCTATGATGTGTGTCAGTAGTGTTGATATGCTAATAAAATATTATGAGATGTTTAAATCCAAAGAGCATAATCTCAAAATTGCAACAATATTTTCTTATAGTGCAAATGAAGAGGACAAAGATGCAAATGGATATGAAAACTTAGATGAGAGTGATGGTGCTAGTGTAGATGAAGAGAACATCAATAAATACTCAAGAGAGAAATTAGATGAGTTTATAGATGATTATAACTCTATGTTTGGAACAAAATATAGCACGAAAGATTCTCAGAGTTTTTATAATTATTACAATGATATATCTAAAAAGGTAAAAAATCGTGAAGTAGATATTTACTTGTTGTAAATATGTTTTTAACTGGGTTTGATAGTAAATCGTTAAATACTTTATATGTAGATAAAAATCTTCGTTATCATGGTCTTATCCAAGCATATAGCAGAACAAATAGAATACTGAATGAGTTGAAATCTCAAGGAAATATAGTTTGTTTTAGGAATTTAAAAAAGAATACTGATGAAGCTATAGCACTCTTTTCAAATCCAGATGCTAAAGAAGTAATTTTAATGAAACCATATGAAGAGTATGTGGTAAATTTTGATGCTAAATATGAGACTCTTTTAAGTGTAGTTCCAACTGTTGAGAGTGTTAATGAGCTAAATAATGAAGATACAAAGTTAGAATTTATTAAAGCATTTAGAGAGATTATAAGAGTTAAAAATATACTTGATGGCTTTAGTGATTTTAAATGGTCTGATTTAAAGATGCAAAATCAAGAATTTGAAGATTATAAATCCAAATATCTTGATATGTATGAAGAGATAGGTGGTAATGCAGGAGATAGAAAAGAAAAAGTATCTATCCTAGAAGATGTTGATTTTGAATTAGAGTTAATCCATAAAGATGAAATCAATGTTTCATACATACTAAAACTTTTAGCTATTTATAAAAATGCAGATGAAAAAGAGAAACAAAAGCAAAAAGAAAATATCAATAATATTATCAATGGAAATGCAAGTTTGCGAAGTAAAAGAGAATTGATTGAAAAATTTATTAACGAAAATCTCATGCAAATTAGCGATGACAATAGTATTGATGATGAATTTGATGAATTTTTAGATGTAGAAAAGACAACTGCATTTAAAAAGCTTTGTGAGGAAGAAAATCTTAATTGCGAAGAGGTTCAAAAAGTGGTTGATACTTATCTTTATGATGAGAGAAAACCACTTACTTCAGATATAGCCAAAACACTTAATTTTAAACCTAAATTATTAGAGAGAAAAAAGATTGTTCCTAGAGTTTTAGAAAAAATTGTTAAGTTTGTTGATAAATTTTTTTAAATATCATCTATAGATATTCTCCAGTTATCTCTAAAACCTCTTTTATATTTTT
>JAMOPL010000140.1 GCA_027064515.1 Sulfurimonas sp.
TAATATTTGTCCTTTATATAAGGGAAGCAAATGACAAATCTAATATCAGTAAAAAGTGTTGTATCTCAAAGAGTAAGATTAAAATCAGATATATTTAAAAAAATATCTAATATAAAAATTATAGAACAAGAACTCTCAGATTTTTTCATCTATTTTAGAGAAAATAAAAAATGTAAATCGATAATATTTACACATAAAAAAGAGATTTCATTAGAAGAAATTATAAATAAAATAGATAGTTTGTTTCATAATCATATAAAACATTCTACAGTTGCTTCTGGCATAGTATGTAACAGTAGTTCAAGTTGTAGTAGTTGTGCAGTAAGAGAGAAAGATCCAAAATCTTTTAAAAGAAAATTAATTGAATTTGGAATTTTGAGTATCTATAGTGCTTATCTGTTTGTATCTGAATCAATTTTAGGATTAACAATAGTTGCAACACCTTTCTCTTTGGTTGCTTTTGTTTCGGTAATAGCTGCAATTCCACTTATTAAAGAATCTTATGAAGATATAAAACAAAAGAAATTTACTCTACAAACTTTTATGAGTGGAACACTTATTTTAGCAATTCTTTTTGGCGAAGCAACTGCTGCTTTTGAGATAATCTACATACTTCGTGGGGCAATGCTTCTTGAAGACTATATAGCTACAAAATCAAAAAATGAGATACATAAATTAGTTGAGTTAGATATACAAAAAGTTTTTGTTTTAGTTGATGGAATTGAGCTAGAGGTAGATATAGATGAGTTAGAGATTGGTGATATTGTTGTTTGCAGAAGTGGAGATAAAATACCTGTAGATGGTGTTATTGTTGATGGTAGTTGTGATATAAATGAAGCACTTATCAATGGTCGAAGCGATTTAGCTTTTAAAAAAATAGATAACGAAGTCTTTGCAGGAACTCTAGTTGAGAGAGGAAGAGTAAGTATAAAAGTATTTAAAAAAGGTAATGAAACTTATATGGCAAGAGTTATGAGTGATGTAGAAAATTCATTGGCTCTTAAATCTCCAGCTCAAAAAGAAGCAGATAAATTGGCTGCAAAACTTCTTAAATTAGGAACAGGTTTAACTATAGGAACTCTTTTGATAACTGGTTCTTGGTTAAGTGCTTTTTCTGTTATGATTGTTATGTCTTGCCCTTGTGCAACAGTCTTAGCTGCATCAACTGCCATAAGTGGAGGGATAGCAAGTGGTGCAAAACAAGGGATACTAATAAAAGGTGGAGAAGCATTAGAACAAGTCTCTCAAGCAGAAGTTTTTTGTTTTGATAAAACTGGAACTCTTACAACTGGAAAACCTATCATAAAAGATATATTGACTTTAAAAAATATTACAGAAGATGAACTCTTAAAGTTTGCATCTATTGCAGAGTTTAGAAACTCTCATCCTATAGCAAAATCTATAGTAGCATTTACCAAAGATAGAGGTATAGAAGTAATCAAATATGGTGATAGTGAGATTATCCCTGGTTTTGGAGTAAAAACTAAATTAAATGGAACGGTTATACTGGTTGGAAATAGAAGTTTTATGTCGAAAAATGAAATTTCAACTAAGGAGATACAAGCAAAAGCTTATAAACATTTAGATAGTGGTAACAGTGTTGTATTTGTTGCAGTAGATGCAAAACTTTTAGGTTTCATTGCACTAAATCATGAAGTACGACAAGGTACAAAAAAGATGATAGATGATTTAAGAAAAAGTGGTGTAAAACATATAGCACTTATAAGTGGTGATGAACATAAAGTAGCAAATGCTTTCGCTAAAGAGTTCGATTTTGATGAAGTTTATGCAAATCAAACACCAGATGAAAAAGCAGATGCTGTTTTAAAATTAAAGAAAAAATACAATGGTGTAGTTATGGTTGGTGATGGGGTAAACGATACTCTTGCTATGAGTAAAGCAGATGTTTCTGTATCTTTTGCAGCAGGTGGTTCTCAATCAGCTATTGAGGTATCAAATATCGCTATTAGTCATTCACATCCATCAGATGTAGTTGAACTTTATAACATTAGTAAAAAAACTCTTAGAGTTGTAAATCAAAATTATTGGATAGGAACTAGTACAAACTTAGTTGGTGTTGGATTTGCAATGTTTGGGATGCTCTCCCCAGCAGCAGCAGGTGCTATACATATAGGACATACAGCAGCAATAATGGCAAACTCATCTAAACTCACATGGCATACTAAAGAGAATAGCCATGAAACAATCAACAAGGAGAAAAAGGCTTGATAACAGCAGAAAAATTAGTTGAATTGGCATCTTATTTTACAACTATTCACCATATAAAAGGTCGTTTAAGGGTACGAGTAAGTCCAAAAATAAAAAAACAAAGTGGTGACATATCTATGAATGATATAGAGGGATTGCCACAAAAAATAGATGGAATTAAAAAAATAAAAATCAATAAAATAGTTGGTTCTATCACTATTGAATATGATAATAATGTTTTTCCAAAAGAGTTATGGGATGATTTAGTAGATGGAAAAAATCCAGATGAGATTATTAAAATAATAGACAAACTATATAAGGAGATTGTGTAGATGGAAGTAAATTTTGACGAAGAGTTATTGGTGGGGTTAAGAATAGATCCCAATTATGATGAAGATATATTGCATCAGGTGTTAAGAATAGCAGTATATGATGAGTATCATGCTTACAATACTTATAAAAAAACAATTGATACATTTGGAGATATGAGACCATTTTCAAATATTATGCAAGCAGAAATAACACATTATAGTGCATTGATACCGTTACTTCAAAAGTATAATGTACCTGTGCCTATTGATAATTGGTATGAGAAGATTGAACTACCAAGTACTGTTTTAGAGTGTTGTGAAGTGGGAGTTGCAGCTGAGATTGATAATATAAAAATGTATGATAATTTATTATTATATACAAAAGATTATCCAGATATTACTGATGTGTTGTATAGATTACAAGCAGCATCTTATAATAACCATCTTCCAACATTTAGAAGTTGTGTGAAACAATATTCTACTACACCTGTAAATGTAGCAGATATTTATAGTCAATATTCATCCCACGATACAGGTGAAGATATGATGAGTAAAGTAAATGAGTTTAGTGAACTTGCTCAAAAAATATCTTCTGGAAAAATGAGTCAAGAAGATATTGTGAAGCTTTTAGGAAATACAAATATGTCATTTATAGGTGGGATATTGTTAGGTGGTATTGGTGCAGGATTAGCTACATCAATGTTAAAAAATCAAGATGAAAAAGAGGAGAATTAAAATGTTACCATTATTAGCAGGAATAGCAGTAGGTGCTGGAGCAGTAGTTGCTGTGAACAACAATAAAAAATTAAAAGAAAAAATATCAAGTGGTGCTAAAACTGTAGCCCAAAAAGCAAAAGATACAAAAGAGGCAGTTAGTAAAAAGGTAGATTGTCTTACATCAAAAGAGGAAAAAAATGACAAATAACAAACAATTAGTAGTAGATACTACTCAAAGGGATGTTACTAGTTATTTGATCAGTGGTACTATATTTTCTGCAACATTTGCAGGGTCTATAAACTATACAAAATATAAAAAAGATGAAATATCAAAATATGAAGCCATAAAAGAAACAGCAAAACTAGGTGTTCAAGGTGGTATAGGAACTGGTTGTGCTGTTAGTGCTGCTAATAGCATTGCAAAAAAAGATTATGTTAGTGCTTTATTTGCAATAGGTTTAGGTGCTATTGGAGTGTATGCAACAGATAAATTATATGATAAAGCATATGATAAATTTACAAATAAAAAAGAGGAAAAAGATGATGAATCAACAAAGTAACATAAATAGCGAAATGGAATCAATAAGACAAAACAATATGCAAGGTCAAAGAGGATTTGATAAAAACCCATATATTTCAAATAGTGCAATAGTTGCAAATGAGAGTATATCTACTACTGCTAATCCATATTATAATAACACAAATGCAAATCAGGTACCAAATACAGCACAACCAAAATCTACAACAGATTCACTTTTAGGCTCTTTTGATACAGAAAATTTTATCAAAGGTGCTTTAATAGGTGCAGTTGGGGCTTATTTACTTACAAATGAAACAGCACAAAAAGCTATATTTAAAGGTGTTGCAAAAACAACTTCTATGTTTCAAGCAGGGATGGAAGAGATGAAAGAGAGATATGAGGATGCTCAAGCTGAATTAGAAGCTGAGCAAGAGGCATAAAATAAAAAAATGGATATAAATAGCAATATAAATATTAAATTGTTGCATAAAACTCCCAAAAGGACTAGGTATTATTGTAATGCTTTAAAACAAGATATAAGTATTAAATCTTTAGAAAAAGATTTAAATGCTTTAGATGGAGTTGTAAAAGTTAGAATCAATAAAAAAGCAAACTCTATTGTTTTTGAATTTGATGGTATTGAACTAAAAGATATTGAAAAAAAATTATTAAGTTTAAAGATTGAACAATATCAAATTTGTGATACATTTTTAAGTGACAATATATCTTGCATAGACGATGAGATACCTTCAAAATCTGGCATCTATAGAGCAACTGCTGCATTGGTAACTGAACCTTTACTTAAAGATGATGGAGTGAAACTAGCAGTTACAACGGCTGCTAGTTTACCAATGCTTCTTAATGGGACAAAAGAGTTATTTAGTAAAGGATTAACTTCAGGGGTTCTTGAGTCAATGGCAGTTGGTGTTTCACTTGCAAGAAAAGATTATATCAGTGCAAATGGCACAAATACCATGTTAGAACTTGGTGAGTATATAGAAGAGACAACAGTACATAAAAGTGATGATTTAATCAAAGAGTTAGCTAAACCAAATGTAAAATATGTTTGGGTAGAGCAAGAGGTGGATGGGAAAAAAGAGTTAAAAAAAGTTGAAACAAAAACTCTAAAAATTGGAGATATCGTTGTAATAGGAGCTGGAGACACCATAGCAATAGATGGACATATTGTAAGTGGAACAGCATCGGTTAATCAAGTATCAATGACAGGAGAGAGTCAAGCAATTAAAAAAGAACCAGGTGAAAAAGTTATATCTGGAACAGTAGTTGAAGAGGGTCGCATTAAAGTTTGGGCAGAACATGTTGGAGACGATACAGCAACTGCTAGAATTAAAAACTATATCACTTCATCTTTAAATGAAAAATCTTCAGTTGGTCTAAAAGCAACAAGACTAGCAGATAAGTTAGTGCCAGTTACTTTAGGACTTGCTAGTGTTTCTTATGCTATAAGTAGAGATTTTGAAAGGGTAGCTTCTGTACTTCAGGCTGATTACTCTTGCGCTTTAAAACTTGCAACTCCAGTTGCATTTAAAACTTCTATTGCTCAAGCTGGGAAAAATGGTATTATGATAAAAGGTGCAAAATCAATAGAAGCCTTAAATGAAGCAGATACTTTTGTATTTGATAAAACAGGTACTTTAACTTATGGGGAACTTGATGTTGAGTCTGTAAACTCTTTTGATGATGCATGGAGTGAAGATGATGTTTTAAATCTAACTGCAAGTGCTGAGGAACATTATTTTCACCCTGTGGCACAAGCTATTGTAAGTGCTGCTGAGAGGAAAGGTTTTGTACATATTCATCATGAAGAGGTTAAGTTTGTTGTAGCCCACGGAGTAAAAACTGTAGTTGATAAAAAAGAGGTTTTAATAGGAAGTCGACATTTTTTAGAAGATGATAATAATATTGACTTTGAAAAACATAGAGCAAAAATAGAAAAATGCTTACTTGATGGTAAAACTATTTTATATGTAGCATACGATGGGAAACTTTTAGGTACAGTGGGCATGAGAGATAAAGTGCGGGAAAATGCAAAAGCAACAATAGCAAAACTAAAAGAGTTAGGCGTTAAAAAAACTATTATGCTTACAGGAGATATAGAACCAAAAGCTTTGAAACTAGCTAAAGAGTTGGGTATAGATAAGGTTTATGCAAATATGAAGCCTGAAGATAAAGCTAGAGTTGTAAAAGAGCTAAAAGAATCTGGTTCTAAAGTTGCTTTTGTAGGTGATGGTATAAATGATGCTCCAGCACTTATAAGTGCAAATGTAGGGATAAGCATGAGTAAGGGAGCAGATATTGCAAAAGCAACTGCTGATGTGGGACTTTTAAAAGATGACATATATACAGTAGCACAAGCCAAAGAGTTGTCTATAAAAACAATGAAGTTAATAAATGGTAATTTTAACACAACTGTTGGAATTAATAGTTGTATTTTACTAGGAGCAACACTTGGATTTTTCAACCCTATAGTTACTGCTGTTTTACATAATGGAACAACAATAGGACTTTTAGCAAACTCTGCTAAAGGGATAAGAATAAGAGACATAACCTAAAAACCTGAGTTCGACAATAAAAACACCCAAATATAGGGCATTCTATTGTCGAACTCAGGTTAAAAAGTTGTGTCCAATTAATTTAGTAAAGTAAAATCAGGAAAAATATAGCCATTCTTTTATATTGATACTCTTAATCTCTAAATCATCATAGATTATATCTGAACTATTATCTTCGGTTATGACTAAGAGTGTTACATT
>JAMOPL010000141.1 GCA_027064515.1 Sulfurimonas sp.
GCTGTTTCAATTGCACCAGAGAGAGCTATATTTGTTAATTCAATGTATGCCTATAATGAAAAAACTAAAAGATTTGGATTTGCTACACCAAAAACAAGTGAAGAGTGGAGAGGGGAAGAGGGATTAATGAATGCATCAGCTCAGTATGACTGGGCTGATGCTATGTATAGATATATGTTTAAAGCCTGAATTCGACAGTAGATTTCTCTAGCTCATTCTCAACAGCTTCTCTAAGTTTTTTAGTTGGAATTGAATCATTATATCGCTTATGAAACTAAAAACTAATATAGAAGGTGGATTGTTTAGCTATCTCTAGGTTAATCTGATAACTTTGTTTCAAAAGCCCGTAACTAGGTACTTACAGAGTATTTTTAGGTCATTTTTTCGTACTTTTATATTTTATTAAGTATAAAAAATAGTAGAGGTACTTAATTTATTCATTTCCACAATATTTATAAATGACGGATTAGTCCAAATTTTATAAGATTAATTTTTTTTCTCCTCACGACCCTCTTTATGCCCTTCAATTTTCCCTACTACATAAGTAGATTCATAAATACTAGATTCTCTTCTTTTATCTTCAGCTTTTGGATTATCTAGTATCTCTTTATACTGAACACCTGCTTTAAGATGTTCCACAATAGCTTTACTTGAAACATAGAGTATTCTTTGTAAGTAGTCTAATTCGGAGCTATATTGAATCTCTATTAAGAGAATCTCCTCTTCTTGATTTTTAACTTTTATACAGTGGCTGGTTATGCTACTATCACATCTATCAAGACGATTAAATTTGTCATCTTTTTGTTCTTGATTTGATTCAGATTCTAGTATCTCTAAAATGATTATATCTTCAAAAAGTAGTTCAGATAAAAAACCCTCTAAGATTTCAAAGTTTGCTTTACTTCTTAAAATTCTTTTTATTGCCCAGTCAAAGCTTATTAGTTTTCTTTGTATTTTGAAGATTTCCTTTTAGATATTTTTAAAATATAGCATATTGGAGTTTTATATTTATATATAACTTAAAGATAGTCGCTTATGTAAGTGTATAAAAATGGATATTCAATCACAGGGGTGAATGGCACTAACTTAAGCAATCTATCCCACAAAATAGGGCTGGATACTATAAAAAATAGAACTGAAATTCTTGTTATATTTTTTTCTTAACACCTATTTTAGGATGGTAAGACAAAATTAAAGTCTTATTCTACAATCATAATGGATACTTTAAATGTCTAATTTAAGGGCTTTTAGTGCTTAAGTTAGTGCCATTCATCACTGTGGTGTAATTATAGTGAGTAAAATTAATAGTTATTTATTCGATTAATATCATCTATGATAACATTAGATATAAAGTTACTAAGGGTTTTAGATGGATATGGACAAGTTAAAGTACGATTTAAAAGAGATGATTATCACTGAGTGTGAGAAAGAGGATATTACTCCTGAGGATATTGGTGATAGTGTGGAACTTTTTTCTGATGCTAGTGGTTTAGAATTGGATTCTCTTGATGCTTTACAGATTTCTATGGGACTTCAAAATAAGTTTGGGATTCGTGTTGGGGATTCTAAGGAGTTTAGAAGAATCGTAACGAGCATAGATAGTTTAGCTGAGTTTGTGAATGCACAAAACTCTTAGTTTATTAAAATGTGCAATTAAGTCTGCTCAAGGTGATTTGAGACAAACCATATCTGCTATAAAAAATTCAAATATAAACATATCAACTAAAATAGTCTCAACATTTGATGCTGAGATGGAGATTCCTTATTTTTTGTTGCAAAACAGAGTAGAAGATTCACAAAAGAGTATCTATAAAGAGCTAAAAGATATAGTCTCAAAAATTGTGGTGGATTTAGATAAAGATGATAGAGAAAAAACAGCTCTTTTAGTAGGTACATCACTTGTCGATATGAACATAGTAGATGTTGTAAACGATTCTGTTTATGAGTATAAAAGAACACCCTATTATTCATCTAAAAAAAGTATAGATTCTTATGCAAAAGATTTGGTAGATGAGTTTGGGCTTAATGGTTTCAGTATGAGTGTTAGCACTGCTTGTACATCAAGTGTCAATGCTCTTCTCGAAGCCTCTAACCTTATACAAAGTGGTGCATTTAAGTATGTTGTAGTTTTAGGTGTAGATATATTTTCTGAGATGATGAGTAATGGATTTAGCTCCATGAAACTTTTAAGTTTAGGTGTGCAAAAACCTTTTGATATTAGTAGGGATGGACTTGTTCTTGGTGAGGCTATTGCTGGAATCTTAGTGGGAACAGAATCATCTTCTTGGGTTTTAAAGGGTGGTTACTCTAACTGTAACTCAGCAAACATAACATCAGTTAGTGCTAGTGGTGAAGAGTATGCAGATGTTATGCAAAAAGCTATGCACATTTCTAATACAAACATAGGAGATATAACAGCACTAAAAGCCCATGCAACAAGTACCCCAACAAATGATATGTCTGAGATAAATGCGATAAAACAGCTCTTTGATAAAGATTTTAGATTTACAGCTATTAAGCCATATATTGGGCATACTCTTGGTGCTTGTGGAATCCTAGAGTTGGCTATTTTTATGAGTTGTGTAGATGATGGTTTTATCCCTAAAACTATAAATCATCAAGATTCTATTATTGATAAATATACTCCTATTAGTGAACATTTAGAGTGCAAAGATGGTACATTTATGCTGAACTATTTTGGATTTGGTGGGAATAATACATCTATAATTATCAAAAAAGAGTTAGTATGAAACTATATATAAAGGCTACTAGCACATATCTTAGTGACGAAGAGTTAGATATAAAAAAAGAGTTAAAACAGAGATATAAGCTAGATACTAGACGACAAGATTCTTTTATACATTTAGCTGTTTTAGGGGCTCAAAGATTAAAAGATATTACAGATATAAAAAAAGATGATGAACTATACTTAACAAGTGGTGTTGGTAACATTGATGTGATTCAAAGAATAAATAGGTCGGTATATGAGGAGAAACAGTTTATAAAACCTTTTGATTTTATAAACACTCTTGGAAATACTACTAGCTATTATGTTGCTACCTCTTTGGGTATAAAGGGTAAAAATATTTTTCAAATTTCTGATAATTTTACATATATAAATAGCCTAATCTCTATCTATTCATCTTTATCTATGAGTAAAAAAGAGGCTATCTTTGGTTGTGTTGATTTAGTGAGTGAGCCTGATGAGATTTTAAAAAGAGTTCTTGGGATTAGTGAGAATTGTGAGTTGGTAAGTGGTGTGAACTACCAAAAACTTTCTGTAAATAATGAAGACTCTATCTCAGAGATAGAGTTCGATACTAAGTTTTATACACTTGATGAGATAAAAGAGATTCTAAAAGATAGTGATAAAGAGATATTCTCATCATTTAGATGCTCCGAGATAGATGCTAAAAAAGAGAGTAAATTTTTTGAAACAGAGTTGAGTTATGTTATAAATAAAAGAGTTGAATCTAAAAAAGATATGATTTATATTGATTGTTTTAATGGAAGATATAAGATTTTAAGATTAAAGAGTTTGAGATGAATGCATATATAAATAGTAGCGAATTACTCTGTTGTGCTGGGGGCTAGTAGTGATGCTTTTCACATAACTAACCCTGACCATGAGGCGAAAGGTGCTATGAAATCGATGCTAGATTCTATGAAAGATGCTGGAATCTTAGCTGAACAGATAGACTACATAAATGCATATGGAACAGTAACACTAGCAAACTGTAAACTTCGCAAAACTCTTAAACCTCTTTAAACTGGGGGGGTGTATTCTGATTGAATTTTTATTTTTCTCATTTTTTCTCCAAATATTGATTTAACTATAAAATAGCTATGTTCAAACTTTAGAAATATATGAAATGTGAGCATAACGATCGACTTAAGGGACAAGCCGATAAATACACCTGAAAGCTTAAATTTTAATTGATATTATTTTATCGCATTTAAGCCTGAAAAATCGCTGTGTAGGTTTGTTCTCTTCTAGGATTTGTTATACATATCATTGAATGATACTATCAATTATACCTAATATTTGATTTATTGTATTTTGATTTGCCTTTTCAATAAATTTTATTTTTCTTGAATTATAATCTATTGATTTCATTTGTTCACTCATGATATAGCCTGTAATATTTTCACTTTCAACTTTTACATGAAAAGGAAAATCTCTTTTTGTATTTGTAATAGGACAAGCAAAAGCTAATCCCAAATATTGATTAAAAGTTTTATTTGAAATTATTATTGCAGGTCTTCTACCTTTTTGTTCATGACCACTTTGTGGATCAAAACTCAAAGCTACAATATCTCCTTGTTCTGGAATATATTTTACCATTGTTCATTTCCAATTTTATCATCAAACTCTTCATAAGCTTTATAATCTTGTGGAATTTTTTTAACTAAATCATCAATATTATATTTTACTCTTTCTTTTTTGATAGGTTCTAAAACTATTTTTTGATTTTCAACAAATATTTTAAGCTTATCTCCAGCAGATAGACTTAATTCTCTTATAATATCTTTTGGAAATCTTAAACCTTGAGAATTACCCCAATTTGAAAGTGTAGCTGTCATGATACAACTCCTTATATTTTGTATATCCGAAGTATATCATAATATTTAGATAAAGTCAATGTATAACGGTTGAGTACAAAAATATGTTACCTACTTTTGTACTCTTTTAAGTTTTACAATGGTAGCTAAATTTCTAACTTTTTAAAAGTTTGAAATAGGCTTGAGGTAACATATTTTTGTTGCTACGATTTGTTATATCTAAACTAAGCTTATTTTGTTGGGCAAGTACTTATGCAGATACTGTAAGCATCTTTTGCTGCTCTTAAAGTTTCTGTTTTAAAACCTATTTGGTTTCCTTGTGAAACTGAGTAAGAGTAAGATTTTGTACATTCTCTTACACATGATGATTCTTTATGGCTTACATCAATATCTGTTATTCGATAAGAACAACCTTGAATTGATAGTATTAACAATATGATTGAAATAACTTGAAAATATTTTTTCATTAACTTGTCTCCTTGGGATATAACGGTTGAAGATAGCCAATACATTGCCGCTAGGTAATGTATTGGCTACTCTGTTTTGTTAAATATCAGTTTTCTTTATAAGTATTTGGAACATTAATTATATAAACATTTAAGGTGGCTTCTTTAGAAAATAAATTTATATGAGAGACGTAACATCTAAAGAAAGATAAGGAACCTTCATATACTGAATATGAATAAATAGAATAATGTTCTTCATCTGAAATATTTTTAAGTGGAATAATATATTGATTAACACCTGTAGATTCTGCATATTCTCCACCATTAACTAATCCACCACCTGAATCAACATAAAGTTCAACACCAAGATTTACACTATGAAAGTATCTTAATTGAAACTCTTTTTCTATAATGTTTTTGAGTGTAATTCTATAATTTTTATGTCTCCATGGAATATCTATAAAACTACCTTCTTTTATATTTACCTCAAGAAATTGTCGTTTTATAGTTTCTTGTTGAGTTTTTATTTTATAGATTTTATCTTTATCATCTAATATTTGATGATTAATGTTTTCAATTTTAATATTTCCTGTTGCTTGTATATTAGTTGAGTTATCTCCAGCGATTTGATGACTAATGTTTTTTTGTGCATCTTTTTTCAATAGAAAATTATAAACGACCGTAAGGAAAAAGATACCAGCACCACTAAATAGCCATTCTTTATTAGTTTCAAAAAAATTTAACATTATTATTTTATCCTTCTCTTATTTAACTATTTATTCAACCTCATTTTATACAAACAAGCCTTAAAATTAATAATTAACACACATCTAAAATAAGAGTTAAAAACAACATTTTTACTCATAATATTGAAAAAAGACATAATTTTAGAATTACTAGAGAAAAAAGATTTATTCTTCTTAAAAATTTAATGAATGTTATTTTTTATACAGACAATTAACAACCTAAAATGAATGTTAATTGTTAAATATCTTACATAACACTCATTATGATGCTTAAAATGAAAATTATATCCCTGTGATTGAATATCCACCTTTTACAATCTTACTTACTAATGATATTGATAAATTTAGATAAGTTGCTATGCTGATTTGTGTATGTTTATCTTTATAAGTATTTAGTATAGATTCATTACAACATATAACATAGATAGGATATTCAATCATTGTAGTGTAATTATAGTGAGTAAAATTAATAGTTATTTATTCGATTAATATCATCTATGATAACATTAGATATAAAGTTACTAAGCCTTTTTATAAGAGATAACTTAAAAAGCAAGGAAGTTAAGAAATAGACATCAGTTTATGACAATTATATTTTAAAGAACGATGCAAGAGGTGAAATCTTGCAGAGTTTGATTTTTTAAATACTC
>JAMOPL010000142.1 GCA_027064515.1 Sulfurimonas sp.
CAATATCAACAACAGCGACTGGTGCTTCAGGACTTATACGCTCACAACTTCCCCAAAGATAATGGTCTATCATCAAATCACCAATAACTAAAATATTTGGTGTAAACTCTTTAAGATATTGCATTATTTTACTTCTTCTTCATATACTCTTTTTATCTCGCCAACATAAGCAGCTATACCATCTTCCATCTCATAAGCAGGCTCATATCCAAGAGCCTCTTTAGTTGTAGCGATATCCGCTTCAGTATGAAACTGATAAGCCCCTATAAAAGGGTTTGGGATATATTCACAAGTAGCAGATGTTCCAAGTTCCTTTTGCAAAATATCTACTATACTTTGAAAACTTCTAGCTTTTCCAGTTCCAACATTATAAATTCCGCTCTCTTTTGGCTCCATAGCTTTTATATTTGCTTGAATAATATCTTCTATATAAATAAAATCGCGAAGAATCTTATCACTACCCTCAAAAAGACGAGGATTTTTACCAGCTAAAAGTTGATGACCAAACTGTAACACCATTGATGCGGTTGTATTTTTAAAGTACTCCTTTGCACCATATACATTAAAGTATCTAAGTCCAACTATACTTATAGAAGTTTTTTTCATATACTCACGACTTAAATAATCCATACTTAGTTTTGAGAAACCATAAACATTTTGAGGAGCTTCACGACCAACTCTTTGTGGAGATTCAGCATTTCCATAAGTTGCAGCAGATGAAGCATAAATCATATTTGCATTATGCTTTACAGCTAAATCTAGCAAATCTTTATAAGCATTTACATTTGTTTTTATCATTAAATCTTGTTCTAGTGCGGTTGTGTCACTTATAGCTGCTTCATGAAAAATATAATCAAACTTATATTCATTTTCTAGTTTAGCCAAAAGTACTTTATCATTAATATCACCACTAATAATTTCACCACAAAAACCTAAAAGATTTTTAAAGTGACCAAAACTTTTTAAATTACCGTTACTTAATGTCTCACCACTTCTAAAGCTATCAAGCACTACAACTTTTGCATTTGGATGATTTTTTTGAAAGTAAAAAGCAAGGTTCGAGCCTATAAAACCCGCACCTCCAGTTATTAAAATTGTTTTGTTATCTAAGTCATTTTGTATGTATTTCATAAATATCCCATAATATATTTTTCTTAATACAATAATAACAGATTATCTATTAACAAGTATTTAAGAGTAAAATCACTATAATTTGTCCGAAATTCAAATTTAAGGAAATAAAATGAAAAAAATCATTACTTCAATCGTTGCTATAACTGCTACAACTGCTCTAATGGCTGGCGTAAACGCTGGTGCATGTAAAGGTTGTCATGGTCAAAACTTTGAGAAAAAAGCTCTTGGTAAATCTAAAAATGTATCTGCAATGACTCACGCTGATATTGCTACTGCACTTAAAGGTTACAAAGCTGGAACTTACGGTGGACCAATGAAAGGTCTTATGAAAGGTCAAGTTGCAAAATACTCTGACGCTGATTTAGACGCATTTTCTGCAACTATCGGTAAGTAGTCTTACTTTTACAAACCTGATTTACTCAGGTTTGTAATTCTTTTTCAACTCTTCTTTTTTACGTTCTTGATTAACAGCATCATTTAATTCATCTTCACCATCAAACTTTGTAGCAGATAAAAACTTTTGCTCATCATCAAACTGACCATTCTTTACTGCCCACAAAAAACCAACTAGCGCTATCGCACCTAAAAACACTGAAACACCAAGCATCATACCAATTACCCAAGAATCCATCTAAAAACCCTTATTATTTAATTATTCTTCCATTTATATCGTATTCGCATAGAATTTCCAACAACAAGTAATGAACTAACACTCATACTAATAGCTGCTACAAGTGGTATAACATATCCAGCCATTGCAAGCGGAATTGTTATAGCATTATATCCAAGTGATATATACAAATTTTGTTTTATAAGAAAGAAAGTAGTACGAGAAATTTTAAATGCATCAGCTAAAGATTTTAGTGAATCATCCAAAAGCACAACATCTCCAACTTCAACAGCTATATCACTTCCACTACCCATTACTATACCTATATCAGCCTGTGCTAAAGCCAAAATATCATTAACCCCATCACCAACCATTACCACATGTTTGTTCTCTACATGTAGAGCTTCTATGAACTTGGCTTTGCTTTGTGGAGTTTGATTATAATTATAATTTTCTATACCAACTTCTAAAGCTACTTTTTTAGCAATATTTACATGATCCCCAGTTAGCATAATAGTTTGGATTCCTTTATTTTTTAAACTATTAACTAACTCTTTTGCTCCATCTTTTACTTTATCTCTAAGTTCATAAATAGCTACAACTTCTTCGTCAATTACAAAGTAAAAAACACTATTATCACTTTCAAATTCTACTTTGACATCATTATCTTCTAAAAGTTTTTTATTTCCACCTAATAGTTTAAGACCTCTACATGTAGAGATCATCCCCAGAGCAGGAATTTGTGTAAATTCATCTAAAAGTATTTCATCTAAATTATCATCTTTTAGATACTCTGAAATTCCATGAGCTATAGGATGATTTGATGATTTAACAAGTGAATATAAAAGTTCTTTATCAAACTCTTTATATATATGCTCTTTTATAACTTCAGGTTTTCCAACTGTAATAGTGCCTGTTTTATCAAGGACTAAAGTATCTATCTTTGCCATTGTCTCAAGTTGAGCTGCTTCTTTAAAAAGTATACCACGAGATGCTCCAAGACCTAGACCAACTAAAGTAGCAACTGGAGTAGCTAGAGCTAAAGCACATGGACAAGCTATAACTATGACGCTAATTCCAACCATAAAAGATGTCTCAAAACTATGTGGCCACATCCACCAAACTACAAAAGTTAAAAATGCAAAAGTCAAAATTGCAGTTGAGAAATATTCTGATAATCTATTTGCCATCTGCTGGATTTTTGGTTTTTTATTTATAGAACTCTCTAGTAATGTTACAAGATTTGATAAAGTTGAATGTTTAAAATCTTTAGTAGCACGAAATTGTATATCTGCATCAATACTTGTAGTACCAGATACTACACTATCACCAACATCTTTATAAATAGGCTCACTCTCACCAGTTAGATTTGACTCATCAAAAGTACCACTACCTTTTGTTATCTCGCCATCAAGTAATACTCTCTCACCAGAGCTAACTACAACAATATCCCCTACTTTAACATCATCTAGTCTACATGTAGAGATAGTATTGTCTTTTAAAATTTTTACTTCACTAGGGATATTTTTACCAATTATATCTAAAGTATCTGCTGCATTTTTTTTACTTAAAACTTCTAAAAATTTACCAATAAGTACAAATGTTATTATCATACTTACAGAATCAAAATAGGCCTCGCCATGTTCCATCATAGTTATATATATAGAATAGACATAAGTTAAAGTTGCCCCAGTAGCAACTAATAGATCCATATTTACAACTTTAGTTTTTATTCCATAGTATGCACCACGAAAGAAAATCCATCCACTATAAAATAATACAGGGGTAGCTAAAATACCCTCTGCAATATTTAATATAGTTTTAACATCCCCACTCATTCCAGAAAAGTATCCAGCATATTGGGCTACTGCTATCCACATAATATTCATAGATGCAAAGATAGCAACTGCCATTTTTAGATAATATGCCTTACGCTCTTTATTTGCATGTATCTCTTGATTTGATGCATCATAAGCAAAAGCATTGTAACCAATTGAGCGAATCATATCAATTATTTGAGAAAGTTTTACAACATCATCAGCCCAAACTATTGTTGCTTTATTATTAGTAAAATTTATATTAGCTTCAATCACTCCATCCATCTTATGAAGAGCTTTTTCATTTAACCAAACACAAGCAGAACAATGGATTCCCTCAATTATCAACGATACCTCAGAGAAACCATCGCTATTTACTTTAACAAATTGCTCATAAAAAGATTTAGTATTAAAAGTAGAAGAGTCTTCAAAATTTTCAGTTGGTGGAGTTAATTTTATATTTTTTGATTTTTCATAAAAACTATCAAGACCCTCTTCATTTAAAAGATGAAATACTCCTTGACAACCATTGCAACAAAAGTAGTTCTCTCCCTCAACAATCATTACCTCTTTAGAAAATTCTAAATGACAATGGGAGCATGAAACTTTATTTGACAAGTTGAAATTTTCCAAATTTAGTATTTTTTTTGATGTTATCCCAAGGCTCTACAAAACCACTCATGCAGATATATACATCATACTCTTCTACACCATTTGCAAAACCTATTGCCATTCCTAGATTTACACTAGCTTCTATATTATCTATTTCAAAAGGCTTCATAGCACCAACCAATACAATAGCTCTATCATCAAAAATTCCACTTAAAAATTCTGCTGTTTCACTAATTGTATCAGTACCATGTATAATTACAAAAACATCATCTTTTGACTCCATTATAATGCTAGCTAACATTTTTCTATCATTAAGAGTCATATCAAGCGAATCTTTATAAACTACACCAGCTAAGTCATATTTGGACTCAAAACTAGAAAGTATAGTTTGTATAGCATCATTATTATATGGAACTTCTAATTTTCCATTTAACGGATTATAAACTTTATTAAATGTACCACCACAGTTAAGTATTAACATTATATATATCCTCTAGTTTATTCACTATTTTTGTAGCTTTAGAAATTTTACATGTAGATCTTTCATCAAACAAATAAGTCTCTATAAGTCCTGCATTTAAAGCAGCTTCAATATCTCTTTCTTTGTCGCCAATCATTACAGAATTTTTCATATCAATATCAAACTCTTTTTTAGCTTCTAATAGCATACCAGGTTTTGGTTTTCTGCAGCTACATGTAGAACCAAAATCAGGATGATGTGGGCAATAATATACTTTTTTTATCTCAATATCTTTTTTAGCAAATTCTGCAATCATCCAAGTTGTTAATTTATTAAAATCATATTCTGTATAATATCCTCTAGCAATACCAGATTGATTAGTTACAACAACGATTATATATCCTAAATCCTGATAATATTTACAAAGTTCAAAGATACCATCTATAAAAATAAACTCTTCTATCTTGTGTAGATAATTTACTTCAACATTTATAACACCATCACGATCTAAAAAAAGAGCTTTTTGCAATTAACTAACACCATCTCCAAAAATCTCTTTCTCAATTATGTCACAAATAATATGACCAATCAATATATGAGATTCTTGAATACGAGGAGTAGAGTTTGATGGTACAACTAAAGCAATATCTGCTAGTTTTGCCATCTCTCCACCATCACGACCAGTTAAAGCTACAGTAGTTATATTTTTATCTTTTGCAGAATTAAAAGCATTTATAATATTTTCAGAATTTCCTGATGTTGAAATCCCTATGAATAAATCACCATCTTGCCCCATCCCTTCAAGCTGACGAGAAAACACTTTATCATATCCATAATCATTACCAATAGCAGTAAGGGCTGATGTATCAGTAGTTAATGCTAAAGAAGGAAGAGAAGGCCTATCAAACCCATAACGCCCAACCATTTCAGCTGCAATATGCTGAGCATCAGCAGCAGATCCACCATTACCAGCCAATATTGTTTTTTTATTATTTTTATAAAGCTCAACACATAATTTAGATACTTTTTCTATATCATTTAATAATTTTTCATTTTCATAAATAGCTTGCTTAGTTTCAAAAGAGAGTTTTACTTGATTTTTTATGTAATTTTTCATATTTTATCCATTAATAATATATGAAATAATACCATATTTGAGGTTAGTAAAGTTTGTTATTTTTATTCTAAGAATAAGATAAACAAAATTATTTATAAGATTTCTAAAATTATTCAGAAGCAATTTTCAGAAAATTCAAAAAATTAATAAAATGACGCAGTCATATAATTAAGTGCATGCAATTTTTATTTTAATCAAGGCACGGGAAAGCGAAATGTACTAATGTACATGAGTTTTTTCGTAACGCTGAGTAAAGTAAAAAGTGTATGTGATTAATTATATGACCGTAACTAGGCAGCGACCTACATTTCCACACCTGAAAGATGCAGTATTATCAGCGATGAGAGGCTTAGCTTCTGGGTTCGGAATGGGACCAGGCGTTTCCCTCTCTCTATAGCCACCTAGACAAGTCACATTTAAACATATCATAACTGATATACTTAAAAATGACTTGTAAAAGTCGAATGAGTGAGACTCATTAAATATTTATTGTTAAAGTCAACATATTTATCCCGTAGGTTATACCTTCAGGTACTAAATAACTAGTTTTAAAAAAGAA
>JAMOPL010000143.1 GCA_027064515.1 Sulfurimonas sp.
CTAGTTATTTCTATACTTATTCACACTGTTATTATTTTTAATTTCATCTTACTTTTAAAAGATATAAAACTAAAGAATGAAGCGACACAAATAGAAAAAAAACTATCTATTACTCTATACACTCCAACATTAATTGAAAAAACAGAAATAAATAAAATTACACCCGAAAAAAAAATCCATCCTATAAAAACTGATAAAGAAATAATAAAATCTGAAAAAAAAATCAAAACTATAAATAAGAATGTAACAAAAAATATTATTAAAGTTAAAGATAAAAGTAATAATAAAATACCTGTGAAACATGATTTAATAAAAATAGATACTAAATTAATATCTACTGAAAAAGATATTATTAAAAAAGAAGAAAAACTTATTAAGAAAAAGATTATTCAAAATAAAACTGAAAATACAAAAGAGAATACGAAAGAAAATAAAGCGAATAAATATATTAAAAATAATCTTTTGGTAATAAAAAATCTTATAGAACAAAATTTGTATTACCCTAAAAGTGCGAGAAGAAGAGGTATCCAAGGAGATGTAATAGTTAAATTTCAACTATCAAAAGATGGTAAAGTTAGTTTTATCTCTATAATATCATCTAAACACAAGATATTAAGTCGCTCTGCAATAAAAACTATTAAAGATATTTCAGGTAAATTTCCAAATTCTAAAGAGGAACTAATAATTACATTACCAATAAAGTATACATTAAATAGATAAAGATTAAAATAATATTTAGACTTAAAAAGTTTATGATTTATGAGTTTTAATTGTGGTGACCCCGAGGAGAATTGAACTCCTGTAACATGGATGAAAACCATGGATCCTAACCGCTAGACGACGGGGCCAACAAATATAAGTGGTGTCCTGTGATGGATTCGAACCATCGGCCACATCATTAAAAGTGACGTGCTCTACCAGCTGAGCTAACAAGACTTAAACTAAACATCTCTGTTTGTTGAGTGGAATTATAGAGAAAATAAACTTTAATGTCAAGACAAAATCGTAAAATTTATAAATTCTTTGATAATTTTAATCTAAACCCCTTAAAATAGGGCTTTAAGTAGAGTGATAAAATTTCTATATCACTAAATAAATTATCTATTATTTACTACCTTTTGTTATAATTTTGAAAATTAAATTCAAGGTATTAAGTAATGAGTAAAATTAAAGAGATAAAAGAAGAGATTGCAAAAGTAGTTGTTGGTCAAGATAAAATGATAGATGCTCTTTTAATAGGACTCTTATGTGATGGACATATTTTAATAGAGGGTGTACCTGGCCTTGCTAAAACTACTACTGTAAATGCACTTGCTAGCTCTTTAGGCTTAAACTTTAAAAGAGCTCAATTTACTCCAGACTTACTACCTGCTGATATTATTGGTGCAGAAATATATGATCCAAAAAACAATAGCTTTAAAATTAAAAAAGGGCCAATTTTTACTAATCTACTTTTAGCAGATGAGATAAATAGAGCCCCAGCAAAAGTTCAATCAGCTCTTTTAGAAGTTATGCAAGAGAAACAGGTAACACTAGGTGATGAAACATTTAAATTAGATCCACCATTTTTTGTTATGGCTACACAGAATCCTGTTGAACAAGAGGGTGTTTATCAACTTCCAGAGGCACAATTAGATAGATTTATGATAAAAATTATTGTTGGGTATAACACTAAAGAGGAAGAGCTTGAGATAGCAAGAAGAATCTCTAATGGGAACTTTGAGACAATTGAAGCAGTTATAAATAAAGAAGACTTATTTGCAATTAAACAAGAGATAAAAAATATTCATGTAGATTCTCAAATTGAGGAATATATGATAGAACTTGTAAATGCAACTCGTAACCCAAGTCAATATGGATTAAAAGATATAGAAGAGTATATCCAATTTGGTGCTTCACCTCGTGTTAGTATTGATATATTTAAAGCTGTAAAGGCGATGGCATATCTAAGAGGAAAAGAGTTTGTTACTCCTCTTGATGTTGCATATATAATAAAAGAGATAATGAGACACCGTATTGTTTTAACATATGAAGCTGAAGCTGAAGGGATAACAAGTGATGAAATTATTCAAAAAGTTTTAGAAGCTGTTGCTATCCCTTAAGGATAGCCAATAAACTCTAAATACTAAACTTCTCTTTATCAAAAAAACTATCTACTGAAATATTTTTAAAAGCAGCATTCATAGTTGTAAAAAGTTGTGGAAAATCTTTTTCCATCTTTGCTAACATCACTTTCATATTTGCTCGAGCATGTGGCATCTTCACATCAAATCTCATCGCTGGACAAGCTTCATCTCCAATAGCAGAGATTCCATTATCATCTACAAATGCACGAAGCTGTCGCTCCCTCATTTGAATAAGAGGACGAATTACGATGAGTCCATTTTCTGCTCTATATTTTGGAGCTAGACTTCTCATCTGACCATTATAGATAAAGTTCATAAAAAAACTCTCCGCTGCATCATCCATATGATGACCAAGTGCAACTTTATTACACCCCTGCTCTTGTGCCACACTATAAAGAAACCCTCTTCTCATACGGGAGAAGAAACTACAAAAAGATGAGTTTTTTCTAATCTTCTCTTTAGCTATCTCATAAGTTTGTGTTTCATGGACTATGTGAGGAATATCATACTTTTTACAGTGAGCAGACAAAGCATCAAAATTTTCACCCATCCCATAACTAATTGTTACTGCTATAAACTCAAACTTAAAAGG
Organism: Sulfurimonas sp.; assembly: GCA_027064515.1. GTDB lineage: Bacteria > Campylobacterota > Campylobacteria > Campylobacterales > Sulfurimonadaceae > Sulfurimonas. The sequence goes on from JAMOPL010000143.1 coordinate 2,719, forward strand.
AGCTCTTCGTTGTTGCTCTCTCATCGTATGAATCATAGTAAGAGAATCTTTACCACCACTCAAACCAACAAGAATCTTATCACCCTCTTCTATGAGTTCAAATTCTCCATTTGTTTTGCCAAGTTTTGACATAATTTTTTTAGATAATTTGATAGATGATTTCTTACTCAACTATTTTATCTACCATTTTCATAACAAACTCAGCAGATTCTACTGCACTTGTCTCAAGAAATTCATCAAATGAAAAACTGGCATCCATATCAGCAGCATCACTTATTGCACGAAGGATAAAAAATGGAACATCTAAAGCATCACAAACAACTGCAACACTTGCACCTTCCATCTCTAAGGCATCTGCTTTAAAAGTATCCCCTATCCAGTTCTTTCTCTCTTCATTTGCTACAAATTGATCACCAGTTGCGATAGTCCCCTCTTGTACAGTTTTGCCCATCTCTAAAGCAACCTCTTTTCCAAGAGCAATTAATTTTTTATCTGATTCTACAAATACAGCACCCTCAGGAACAAATCCAAAAGGGTGACCAAAAGCTGTAATATCTAAATCGTGTTGAGATAGTTTTGTAGCAATAATTAAATCACCCACCTTAAGTGTAGGAGAGATTGCTCCAGCAACACCTGAGAAAAGTAATCTATCACATCCAAAATGTTGAATCATAGTTGTAGCAGTAAGAGTTGAAAACACCTTACCAATTTTTGAATACGCTATAACTAATTCAACACCTTTATAAGTTGCTTGATAATATTTGTTATTTGCATACTCAGTTGTTTTATATTCACCTAGTTTTTCTAAAATTGGTGCTACCTCTTCTGGCATCGCACCCATAATTGCTATTTTCATTTAATATCCTAATTTTCTATATTTTAAAAGTTTTTATAATTGTTTTATAATGAGGCATTTTATGTAAGATTCTAGCATCTCTGCCAATTATACAACTCCCACCCCAAAATCCTAATCCATCTTCAAAACCTACACGATTCACAAAGATAACTTGAGCATCACAATGCAGTGCTACTGATTTCAAAAGTGCATACCATTGATCTTCTATAAGAAGTCCATCATCTTCAAAACCACGAGCAGGAGAAGCAACAAGAGCAAGAATATAGTCAGGGTTTTCATCAAAAAGTTGATGATGAACACCAGCATGCCATAAATCTTCACATACCAACATTGATATTTTTCCATGATTTGTTTCAAACCCTTCAAAAACATCACCAGCACTAAAGTAACGAGCCTCTTCAAACATTCCATAGTTTGGTAAGTGAACTTTGTTATGTTGACTTAGTAACTCACCTTGTGAAAAATACAAAGCTGAATTTCTAAACACCTTAGAATCACGAATTGCTCCACCAACTACAAAATCTACCTCTCTACTTAGTTCTTTAAGTTCATCCAACTCATTAAGATTCCAAGCATCTTCATAAAGTTTATCTTGAAGCATATAACCATTTAATGATAGCTCTGGAAAAACTATTAAATCACTCTCATCTTTATATTGATTTATCGTTTTAATAATATCAGCTAAATTTGAGCGATTAAGTTTCGGTGAACTTTGAACTAATGTAACTCTCATTCTAGTTGCAAACTTCTTCAACAACTTTAGCTAAAGATGCCATATCAGAGATATTTAATGTTTTTAACTCTTTTACAATTCTACGGTTTAAACCTTTAAGTGTGATTCCATTACCAAACTCTATCGCCATATCAACATCACCAGCAATTGCTAAAATTGATTGTTTATATTTTACTGGTTTTACTAATTGCTCTTTCAAAAGAGAAACTGCTTCATCTTTACTTGAATACCCAGTAGTTGTAACATTAGAGATAATAGGAGCTTCAAAACTATCTTGAACCATCTTTGCCATTAACTCAGCTAAAGGCTCTTGAGCAGGTGCTAAAATCTCACAGTGAGAAGCAACAGACATATCAAGAAGTATCGCTCTTTTTGCTCCAGCATCTTTAAATGTTTGCTCTAAAGACTTTAAATCGGCTTTCATTCCAGCTACAACTAATTGACCATCTTGATTATAGTTTGCTGGCCATACTTTTTTACCATCATTTTGAGCATCTGCACAAACTTTTTCAACACTTGCATCATCAAGACCAACAAGAACCATCATACCAGCTTCAACTTCATCACAAGCTGATTGCATAAATTTACCACGATTATGAACTAACTCAATAGCATCAACATAGTCAATAGCACCACTAGCACATAAAGCAGAAAATTCACCAAGAGAATGACCTAAGAAAAGTTCAGCTTTCACATCTGGACAAGCATCTTTAAAAAGACGATACGCTATCATTTGAACCAATAAAATAGCAGGTTGAGTGTAAGCTGTTTGACCAAGCTTCTCATTTTCTTCAAAAATCAACTCTTTAAAATCAACACCGATTCTCTCTCCAGCTTTTGCGAACATCTCTTTTGCTATATCTGAATTTTCATAAAAATCTTTGCCCATACCTACTGATTGAGAACCTTGTCCTGCGAATATCATTGCTATTTTTTTTGACATAATTTATTTCCTTATTTTATAAATAATCTTTATTATCTGCTATTTTTTTTCTAAGTGTATTTCTATTTAGACCTAACTTATCTGAAAGTTGTAATTGGGATTTGAATCTTTTTAAACCTGATTTTATCAATGGAACTTCATATAGATATAAATAATTTTTATAATCATTATTTGAACCTAATTTGTCAAATAGATAATTTTCAATTATTCCCATTAACTCAACATCTTTTATATTATAGAGAAGAGACTTTATTATTATTTGTCTTCTTAAAGAGATGGAGTTTTCACTTAAATCTGGTACAAAATTTTCACTACTAAACTTACTATTAATTCCAAATAAATCAGAAGCTTCTTTAATAAAGATATCTTTTAATAAAAATATATCTTCTTCTCTTTGAGATAATGGTGGAATTGTAAATTTAACACTAAAAGTATCATCTAAAGATTCTTCTTTAATTATTCTACTACTTGTTGCTACAACTTTAATACTATTTCTATTTATTGCATCAATAACAGTTTTGATATTTGATGATGTTTCTAAATTACTTATTATAATCTCTTTTAAACTATCTATTTTTGTAAGTAGTTCATCAAGATTTATTGCATCAACAATTGGTGCATCTGGTAATATATATTTTGCAAGACTTTTTTTACCTACCCCTATCTCTCCCATTATTAGAGAATTAACACTAAGAGTTTTTAATAGAGTAGCTGTCCGAAAAGCCTCCTTAGAGGCTTCAGACTCAGTTATAAAATTAACTGCAACCACAACCACCACCAGAACCATCACAACTATCATTTTCTTTCTGATTTTCAGCAGGAATACCTGAGATTTTTTCTTCTTCAGAAGCATCTCTAATATTATTTATTGTAACTGCAAACTTTAATGTTTTACCAGCTAAGGCATGATTAAAATCAATAATTACTGTTTCCTCACCTATCTCAGCAACAGTAACTTGTACAGTTCCACCATCTTCACCTTGACCAAAAAGTGTCATCCCAGTTTCTAAATCTATTCCAGCAAATTGATCTTTTGGTACCTCTTGTTTAGCATCAGGATTTAATTCACCATAAGCATCTTCAGGTTTTACAACAATATCTGCTTTCTCACCAATAGACATATTAACGATTCCATTTTCTAAACCTGGAATAATTTGACCTTTTCCAAACATAAACACTAATGAATCTTGACCAACATTACTATCTATTACTTTATCTCCATCACGAAGTTCATACTCTATTGAAACGATTTGATTTGCTTCTATTGCCATTTTTTTAAACCTTTTATTTGATTTTTCAAATTCTAGCATAAACTTATATAATATATATAACTATTAATAAGAATTAAGCTTTTTTTCTGCTTGAATTGCTTCTTTTGAATCTGGATAATTAGAGATAATACCATTATAAAATGATTTTGCATTCTGTTTATCACCAGTCTTATCCATTGATATAGCAGTATGTAACATTAAGATAGGCATATAACCTGCTTTGGAATATAACTTTGCACTTTTCTTAAAATAAGCGATAGCATCACTATAATTCTTTCTTCTAAAATTCATCTCACCTATCATATAATGTGCTTTAGCTGGTTTATAATTTTCATGTATCAAGTAATTATATTGTTCAATAGATTTTGTATAATATTTTTTATCAAAATTGGCTTTTGCTGATGTTGCTATATCACCATTAGTCATTTTAGAATACTTAGTTGATGATTTAATTATTTTTTTAGATTTAGTTTTATTCTTTAATTCTAAAGCAACTAAATCCTTAAATTTATTTACATCTTTTATAAGAGAATTAAACTCAGCTTTTGTTACATAATCCTTACTCATATCATCAACTAGCTTCGATATATCACCAAGAAGTTTAGTGTTATTTTCAACAGCAATACTTAATCTTTTTTCATACTCATCTGAACTTAATAATTTTTCATTATTTTTATCTGCTAAATTTTTTAGTTCTCTTTTATTATCTTGAGCTTTTCTGCTAAGACTTTCAACAACACTTTGCAGTCCATCTATTCTTTCTCTAATAGAATCTACTTCGTAGCCTTGATTCTTACTTTTTACAACTACACTATGAAGTTTTTTCTTATTTTCTAGTACAGTTTTTTCACTTGATGTTAGGCCGTATGGAGTTGGATTATCTAAGTTGCCAGCTCCAAAAGCAGATGGTTCAGAAGCAACTAAAAATGTGGAGTATATAGTTGCAAAAAATGCAACTAATATTTTAAATTTCATAAACTATGGAAGTAGTTTATAATCAACACGACGGTTAGCAGACCAGCAATCACGAGTTTTATCAGTACATGTTGGATTACTTTCACCAAAACTTACCATTGATATACGATTAGCATCTACACCCTCAGATATAAGTGATTTTTTAACAGCATTTGCTCTTTTTAAACCTAGTGCGAAATTGTACTCATCACTACCCCACTCATCACAATTACCTTCTAATTTAACATTATAAGCACTAGCAATTCCATTTACAATTTTAGCAGATTTAGATACCTTTGTTTCCATAGTTGAATCTATATTAAATTTATCAAAGGCAAAATAAACAGATGATAAGCTTTTTTCCATACTTGAAATTGTATTTTCAGAACCTACAAGAGCATTATCACTTTCAATAATTTCCGTTTCTACTACTTTAACTTCTTCAACTTGATTTTTACTACTACCACTACTATTAGTAGCAGAATCAATAACTTTTGGGTCTTTTGAACAACCACTAAAAACTAAAAGTGCTACTGAAACACTTGCTATCACTAATTTTTTCATACCTTAGTATCCTTTTCACATAAATATTGAGACAATTATATCAAAATAAATTTAATCTATTACCAATCCATCGATTGCACTTTTCCATATTTTAATGGGAAAAGATAATTTTTATTATGATTAAGTCTTATTATACCAATTGAACTTTGTGCTTTATAATTTTTGATAAAAAGTATCGCATCTCCATCTTTTGAAAATCTTGGAAATTCATTAACTCCTGTTGCTGTCAACCTTCTAATAAAATCAGTTTTAGTAGATATTAAATGTAAATTAAATGTATTTCTAGAAAATGCACTAGATGTCTCTCTAGCTTTATACACTATATAATCTCCACTTACACTACAAGCAGAATTACTTTTTCCATAATAAACCATTTGTTCAACTTCACTATTATTTAATTTTTTAGAAAATATATTTGGATAACCAAGTCTATTTGATACAAAAACTATTTTATCATTATTCATAAATTTTGCAGCAACATCAATTCCACCATATTTTGTAATTCTTTTATATCTTCTAGTATCAACATCATATAAATACACATCTGGTTGACCATTAGGTGCCATTGTTAATAACAACTTTTTTGAATCAGCACTTACATCTGAACATATCATCATTCCATCAGATTCTAACAATAATTTATTTGTTCCATCTATAATATTTACATAATATAAACTTGGTTTAACTTCATCTAAAGAGGTATAATAAAAGGAATTTTGTTTTCTAGTAGCCCATTTAGGAAATATATTAAAACCACCCCTAACAATAATTTTTTGATATGAAAGTGTATAATCAGAAACAACTATTTCACTTTTTTTCGGTGAAACTATTCTAGAAAAAATAACCTTTTTCTTCATCCATTCAACAGAAGGTGCACCCATAAATCTATTTATATCATAAGCTATTGCATGTGATATAAAAACATTATAATCACTATTTTTTATTCTATAATTTTTACTTAATATTATTTCATCATTAGAGATTAATTTATATTGAACATTGAAAGATCTACTATCATCTTCAAAAATTTTATATCTTAAAACATACCTCATATCTTTATTTTCAAAAACTACACTACTATCATCATATGTAACTGAACGATGATTCCTATCTACATTAAATATTGATATAACATTCAAATCAGCTACCAATGCTTTAAAAAATTTCAATCTAAACCTATTATCATATGAAGTAGAAGAATCTTCTACTGCTATTGAAGGTAATGTTTCGACCTTTTTTATTACATCGATGGTAGCATCTCCACCAAATAAAAAACTAATTGACATCAACAATGAAAAAAATATTTTCATTTAAACTCCTTATTTATCAGATATTAAATTAATAATAACTCTTTTTGAACTATTATTTGGGTTTATTGGAAAAACTACACTCATTAATTTTTCTTTCATATTATCACTTACACTATTTAATGCTTCATTATTTGAATATTTTAAAATTCTGAAATCTAAAACTTTACCTAAAGAACTTAATTCAATAACAACTATAACTTTATGTCCTTGTGAATTATTAGGTGGGAAAAAATTATCATAAACTAAAGCCTTTATTTTAGCAATATATTCATTAACTTCATCACCAGTGGAGATTTTAGCTTGCTTATCATCAATATTTTCAGCTTTATTATTATTCTCCACGACAGGTTTTGTTTTATTTTCACTAGTTGTTTTAATCTTTTTGCTAATCTCTTGTAAATTTCTTTTATTTACTATTTTATCTTTTATAACTTTTTTATCAATTTTCTTCGTCCAAACATCACTAAAAAGATTATCAATATTAACTTTTTCTTTTACTATATTCTCTTTTACTTCTAACACTTTTTCTTTAGTTTCTATTACAGCTTTTTCACTTGTTTTAGTTTCCACTTGTACAATATCTAATGATACTGAAATATAATTATCTTTTTTTAAAGCATAGGAGATAATTTTATTTGATTTAAACATCATATAAAAAAAAAGTGATAAGACAAATATAAAAAGCGATAAAGAGATTAAACCACTTATATAAAATAAAGAACTGTTTCTAACCATTTGTAGCTAGTGATACTTCAGAAAAACCTGCTTGTTTAACAGCAGCTAATACTGACATAACAATCCCATAATCTAAACTTCTATCAGCACTAATCAATACCGTTGCTTTTAAATCTAAATCTTTTGCATAGTTTGAGAAATTATCCATAAAAGCATTAAGCATGTAATTGTCTTTGTTAATTTTTACATTCATATCTTTATCTATTGTTATATGAACAGGTGGAATTTCAGATAATTGCTTAGATACAGAACCTTGAGGTAATTTTATATTCTCCTCATAAATTATATTAGGAGCAATTACCATCAATATTGCTAAAAGAACTAACATTACATCAACTAATGGTGTAATATTTAATTCTGGCTTATCATCCCAATCATACATACTTAATTTATTCTTTTCTAGCTAAAATGGCATCACTTTGCATCTGCAAAAAGCTTACTAACTCAAATGATTTTCTCTTTAGAATTTGATGAAATGTATATGCAAATATAGCTACAAATATACCAGTAGCTGTTGCTATTAGTGCATCAGAAACACCACTAGCAATTATAGACATACTTCCCGTTGTTTGACCAATATGTGAAAATGTATCTAGGATAGAAACAACTGTACCAAAAAGACCTATAAATGGTGTAGTTGATGAAAAAATTGATAAAATTGATAAGCCTTTAGTTGCCTCTTTTGTTGCTGCCAACATGGCTAAATCTAAAATTTCTTTGGATGGATTTGAACTTGTTTTTAAAAAATTATTCAAAAATGATTGATCACTAACAGTAGATGAACCCATCAAAAGAGATTCCAATGAATTATTTTCACGAGATACCCATGTATTTAAAGAAAAGTATCGATATATAAATACCCAATTTAATATTATAAAATATATTGATAGAAGAAAAAGTACACCCAGAGTTACTGGATGACTTTTTAGATAAAAATCTATAAGATTATTAAGCATTTACTATAATAATCTTTGAGCTGCTAACTCTATTTTAGAAGAAACAATAGCAATTGCAGGATTTGCATCAGCAATATCACTAATTAGTTCTTTAGCTTCTTCAAGAGCACCAGCGATAGCACTTTCACTTTCACCACGGATAGCTACGGCACCTTCAACTAAAACAATAATTTTATTTTCATCAACTTGAACCATACCCCAGTTGATTAGAACAGATTCTATTGTTTTATCTATTTTTTCAATGTCTATAACACCAGCTTCTAGCAAAGTTGCTAAACAAGCATGATGTGCTAATACACCAAATTCTCCCTCTTTACCAGGAAGAACCACACTAATAACTTCATCATTAAAGATTTCGCCATTAGGAGTTAGGATTTCAAGTTTTAACTTATCCATTTTAGTCCTTTAGTATATTATGAGTTATTTTTGCTTTGCAGCTTTTTCAATTGCCTCATCCATGCTACCAACCATATAGAAAGCACCCTCTGGCATATGATCACATTCACCATCAAGAATCATTTTGAAACCTTTAATAGTATCAGCTAAAGAAACATACTTACCAGGAGCACCTGTAAATACCTCTGCAACAAAGAATGGCTGAGATAAGAATTTTTCAATCTTACGAGCTCTTTCAACAACATTTTTGTCATCTTCAGAAAGTTCATCCATACCAAGAATTGCAATAATATCTTGTAAGTCTTTATATTTTTGAAGTGTTTGTTGAACACCACGAGCAACACCATAATGCTCATCACCAATAATTTGTGGATCAAGTAATCTTGAAGATGAATCCAGTGGATCAACTGCAGGATAGATACCTTTTTCAGCAATTTTACGATTAAGAACTGTAGTTGCATCTAAGTGAGCAAAAACAGAAGCTGGAGCTGGATCCGTTAAGTCATCCGCTGGAACATATACTGCCTGAACAGAAGTAATTGAACCCTTAGAAGTAGATGTAATTCTATCTTGTAAAGCACCCATTTCACGAGCAAGAGTTGGTTGATAACCAACAGCTGAAGGGATACGACCAAGAAGTGCTGACATCTCTGAACCAGATTGAGCAAAACGGAATATATTATCGATAAACATCAATACATCAAGACCTTTTTCATCTCTAAAATATTCAGCCATAGTAATACCTGTAAGAGCAATACGATTTCTTGCTCCTGGAGGCTCACTCATTTGACCATAACAAAGTGCAACTTTATCAAGTACATTTGAATCTTTCATCTCATGATAAAGATCATTTCCTTCACGAGTTCTTTCACCAACACCAGCAAATACAGATAAACCATCATGACCATGAGCAACATTATGAATAAGCTCCATAATAATTACAGTTTTACCAACACCAGCACCACCAAATAATCCAACTTTACCACCTTTAGAATAAGGAGCAAGTAAATCAACAACTTTGATACCTGTTTCAAACATCTCAGTAGTAGTTGATTGATCAACTAACGGTGGAGGTGCACGATGAATTGACCATTCAGGTGCATCTGTAATCTCACCAAAACCATCAATAGTTTCACCAATTACATTAAAGATACGACCTAGTACCTTATCACCAACTGGAACTTTAATAGGATCACCTGTAGCAGTAGCATCCATACCACGAACTAAACCTTCACTCATATCCATTGCAATCGTTCTAACACGACCATCACCTAAGTGAGCTGCAACTTCTAGTACTAAACGAGTTGTAGTACCTTCTAAATTTACTTGAACTTCAATTGCTTCGTTTATTGTTGGAAGATAACCATCAAAATCAACATCAACAACTGGGCCCATAACCTGGCTTATTTTACCAATCATATTTTTCTCCATTATTTCATCGACTCCACACCACTAATAATCTCTATCAGTTCTGTAGTAATAGCTGCTTGTCTAGCTTTGTTAAACTTAACATTTAAACTTCTTACCATATCACTTGCATTGTTAGTTGCTGTATCCATAGCTTGCATTCTAGCACTATGTTCTGCAGCAACAGAATCAATTAAAGAATAATACATGCTGAAACCAACATATTTATTAACTAGTGAGTCTAGCATATGTTCTTCATCTTGAGCTTCTATCTCAAGTACAGAATTTTGTGCTTCACCGCACTCAAACTGTTTTGTATCTACTGGTAATAGTTTCATAACATGTAACTCTTGAGTCATCATATTTTTAAAACCATTATAGATAATATGAAGACCATCAATCTTACCATCTTTATAATCTTCAATAGAAGTTGCTATAAATTCATCTGATCTAACTTTATCAGGCTTTGAACTTAAATTTATAACTGAGTCAAAAAGTTCAACTTCATTATATTTAAAAAATTCAATACCTTTTTTACCGATTCCACGCAGACGCACTTTAACATTTTCATCTTTGTACTCTTTTAAAAGTTTTTTAACAGCTTTAATAGTTTGAATATTAAAACCACCACATAAACCCTTGTCAGCAGTAACAAAAACAATGTCAACCATCTTTGGATTTTCAATCTCTACAAAATAGCGATTATCAATTCCTCCAACTTTATTACATTTTATGCGTCCAGCAATTTCAGCAATAACCTGATTCATTTTCGTAGCATAAAGACGAGAGCGTTTAGCTAACTCATCAGCACGACGAAGTTTTGCAGTTGATACAAGCTTCATCGCACGAGTCGTCTTTTGAGTATTAGAAACACTCTTTATCTGTCTTTGAATATCTTTCAAGTTTGCCATAAAGTTTTCCTTATGCTACTACGAAAGTAGCTTTGAATTCTTCAAGAGCTTTCATTAATAGTGCTTTAGTATCATCATCTACTTTAGAATTACTTCTAATATTCTCAAAAATTTGAGGATAAGATGCTTCTATAAATGGATACATTTCAGCTTCAAAACGAACAACATTTGATGGATCCATATCATCTAAGAAACCTTCATTACCAGCAAAAATGATAGTAACTTGTTTTTCAGCAGATAGTGGAGAGAAAGGTCCTTGTTTAAGAACCTCTACCATTCTTTGTCCACGCTCTAGTTGATTACGAGATGTAACATCAAGATCAGATGCAAACTGAGCAAACGCTTGAAGTTCACGATACTGAGCAAGATCAAGTCTTAAAGTACCAGCAACTTGCTTAGTAGCTTTAATCTGAGCAGCACCACCAACGCGAGATACAGAAAGACCAACATTAATTGCTGGACGAACACCCGAGTTAAATAGTTCAGTTTCTAGGAAAATCTGACCATCAGTAATTGAGATAACATTAGTAGGAATATATGCCGCAACATCACCCTCTTGTGTCTCAATAATAGGTAAAGCAGTTAAAGAACCTGCTCCATCTTCATCACATAATTTTGCAGCACGCTCTAAAAGACGAGAATGAATATAAAATACATCACCAGGATAAGCTTCACGACCTGGAGGACGACGAAGAATAAGTGACATCTCACGGTAAGCAACTGCATGTTTTGATAAATCATCATATACAATTAAACCATGTCTTGCATTATCACGGAAGTATTCTCCCATAGCAACACCAGTATATGGAGCTAAAAATTGAAGAGCAGCAGCTTCAGCAGCTGTTGCAGATACAACAATTGTATATTCCATTGCACCATGTTCTTCTAAACGACGAACAATTTGAGCTACAGTTGATTCTTTTTGACCAATAGCAACATATATACAAGATACACCGTTACCTTTTTGGTTAATAATTGCATCAAGTGCAACTGTTGTTTTACCAGTTTGTCTATCACCAATAATAAGTTCTCTTTGACCTCTACCAATTGGAACAAGTGCATCAATAGCTTTGATACCTGTTGATAATGGCTCATGAACTGATTTTCTATTCATAATACCAGGTGCTTTTTCTTCAACGAAACGAGTTTCAGTTGTTTCAATAGGACCTTTACCATCAATTGGTTCACCAAGTGCATTTACAACACGACCTAAAAGAGCATCTCCAACAGGAACTTTAAGAAGTTTGCCAAGTCTTTTAACTGACATACCCTCTCTAAGTTTTGTACCAGCACCAAGTATAACAATACCTACTGCACTCTCTTCAAGGTTCATTACTAAACCTTGAGTTCCTTCTTCGAACTCTACCATCTCACCAGCCATAACATTGCTAAGTCCGTAAACTTGTGCAACACCATCAGCGTAAGAAACAATTTTACCAGTTTCATTAATATCAACACTTAATTCAAAGTTGTCAATACGCTCTTTAATTATTGAGCTGATTTCATCAGCTTTTATCTTTGCTACCACTATTGTTCTCCTCTAATTTAAAATTAAATTGCTTTTACAATATGTTCTATTATTTGACTATTAATTCTAGATTTAGAAAAATTAATTTCTATACCTAAATCTTCTACATCAACTTTTATACCGTTAAAGTCATCTTTAACATATACTAATGATATTTTAGAATCAAACTTTTTACTTAAACCATTACTTAAATCTGTTATAACTTTTTCATCTATCAAGCTATCACTGTAAACAAACCCTGAGTAAGATTTATTAGCATTTGCTACATCTTTTCTCATCTCATTTGCTAAAGCTGGAATAATATTAATACGATTATTTTCTACTAATAATTTTATTAAATTATTAATACTATTAGAATCTGCTGACTTAACAGCATCTAATAAAATTTCAGATTTATTTGATTTGTTTATATTTGGATTATTAATGATATTAACAAATGATTCATTTTTAAATGAAACAGCTAATCCAGCAAATATAATTGCCATTTCTTCAATTAATGTACTATTAGAGCTATTTTTGATAGCTTTAACATATCTTTTAGCTATTAATTCTTCCATACTATGCAACCTTCTTTAAGATAACATTAGCCATAGCTTCTTTACCAAAGCTATCATTTGTCTGAACTAACACTTCATCAAGTATATCTTCAACAACTGTACGAACCATCTTTCTATGTTCAAATTCAGTTGATGATTCATATTGTTTAGATAATACTTCTAAATCAGATTCACACTGAATCATCATATTATCATTAATAAGTTTATTCTCTTTTTTTGATGTTTTCATTAATTCATCTGCATATTTCTCAGCATCAGTAATTTTTGATAAAGCATCTTTTTTAAGAGCAATAGACTCATTTAATCTATCTTGAACCTTTTTAAGCTCATCTGCAATAGCTTCAGATCTTGATCCAAAGTAGTTCTTTGCAGGTTCTGCAACTAAATACCATACTAAACCAGCAAACAATACGAAGTTTACCGTTCTCTGTACAATATCAGTTCCAGCACTTTCTGCATCTGATGCTAATGCATAAGTTGATATCATTAGCATTATTACTAAAATTCTACTCACATTACATCCTTATATTTGACTAAATTTAGCTTCTACAGCTTCTTTGAAAAGTGGAACTTGAGACATTAAGTTTCCAGTCAACTCTTCTTTTGATTTAGCAAGAGATTTCTCAAATTCTAAATACTCACTAGCTAATTCAGCACGCTTAGCCTCTAATTTACTATCTGCTAATTCCTTAGCATCCGCAATAACTTTTTCTCTTAGGGCCGCAGCTTCGAGTTTAGCATTTGTAATTATTAATTGCGCTTTTGAATTTAACTCATTGATCTCATCATCATTATTACCTACTTTATCTAGGTCTTTTTTGATATCTTGATCACGTTTATTCATATATGCAAATAATGGATTATAAAGCCAACTGTTTAAAACGGCTATAAGCGAAAGAAATACAACAAATGTAGCCAAAAGTAGTATCGGATTTATATCTAACATAGCACCTCCTAAAAGTTGCGAGATTATACTATGTGAATATTGAAAGGATAGTTAAATTAATAAAAATAAATTGATAAATTTATATTTTCGTTAATTTATTATTAATTTTACACAAAATAAATAACTTTATTTTGATAAATATTGGAAAAAATCCTCTATTTGAGATTCACTATTAAAATCAATAGTTAATTTATTATTAGTAAATTTTGTTTTAAAACCAAGAGTTACTAATTTATCTTTTACTTTAGAAAAATCATATTTAATCTCTTCCTTTTTTATCTCTTTTGGTGTTACAGAGTTTTTCATTTTTTTTACCAGAACCTCTACTTCTCTTACACTTAGCTTTTGCCCAATTATTGAATTAACAATTAATTGTTGTTGTTTTTCATCTAAACCTATCATAACTTTTGCATGACCTGCACTTATTTTATTATCTAATAATGCTTTTTGAGTTTTAGATGATAGCTGTAATAGTCTTATTGTATTAGTTATATTAGCTCTACTTTTATGTATTATTATAGCTAGTTCTTCATGTGTAATATTATGTAATTTTAATAATTCACTATATGCTAAAGCTAGTTCAATAGAGTTTAAATCATCTCTTTGAATATTTTCTATGAGAGCAAATTGTCTCATTTTTTCATCATCAGCATTTAAAATAATTGCACGAATTGTTTTAAGTTTTGCTAGTTTTGAAGCACGATATCTTCTTTCTCCTGCAATTATCATATAAGTATCTATATTTTCTTTAACTACAATTGGCTGTAATAAACCATCTTTTTTAATAGATTCTGATAACTCTTGAAGAGATTCTTCATTAAAAACTTTTCTTGGTTGAAATGGGTTTGGAACTATATCCTTAAGATTAATATTTAAAATATTATCATTTTTTGTTCCCTCATTTTCATAAGCTTCATCAATCTCTCCAAAAAGAGCATCTAACCCTCTACCTAGTGCTTTAGACTTCATTATTTTATAATCACTTTTGCTAAATTCTGATACGCTTTTGCACCAGTTGATTTTACATCATAAAGAATAACAGGTTTACCAAATGATGGAGCCTCTGCTAGTTTTACATTTCTTGGTACAACAATAAATTCATCATCACTATCTTTAAAAAGTCTACCATTAAAATGTTGCTTTAAATCTGCAAATACTTGTTTAGATAAATTATTCTGAGATGTAAACATTGTTGGTAAAAAACCTCTAATATTTAATTTTGGATTAATTGATTTTCTAACTAATTTAACTGTATTTAGAAGTTGTGCTAAACCCTCTAAAGCAAAAAACTCACATTGAATTGGAATAATTACTGAGTTTGATGCAGAAAGAGCATTTATAGTCATTGGACCTAATGCTGGAGGAGAATCTATAATAATAAAATCATAATCTTTTTTAACATTAGCTATCGCTTTTTTTAAAACTAACTCACGACCTTTTGTATTTTCAGAATCGTAATACTCTTTTTCTATACCTACCAAACCTATATTTGATGGAGCTAAATCTAATGTTGCTAAATCAGATTTTAAAATAATATCTGTAAGTTTTTTTGTACCAATTAATACATGATAGATATTAAACTCATAATCATTTCTGTGAAAGCCCAATGATGTAGTGGCATTTGCTTGAGGATCAGAATCAATTAAAAGTACTTTTTTTTCTGCCACTGCTAACGAAGCAGCTAAATTTACAGCAGTTGTTGTTTTTCCAACACCACCCTTTTGATTTGCTATTACAATTATTTCACTCATCTTAAGCTATATATCCTCTCATTGTTAATTATTATTGAGCCATCACTATAAAGTTCAGCATCTTCTAATGATATTTTTTTATTATTTATGTGGGTAAAAAAGTTTTTATTATGATTGAATTCTAGCTTATACTTACTAAAAATCTGCTTCCACATAGCTCTCTCACTGATTTTATTAAAATAATTATTTAATAATGTCTCTTTGGATATTTCTATATCTAACTTAGTAAATTCTTTAGGTGAATCAACTAAATTTAGACCTACTCCACATATTAAATTGTCTCCAGCTAAGTTTGTAATCATTCCACCAATTTTTAATTTATCTATATAAAAATCATTTGGCCATTTTAGCCATACAGATGAGTTTAATTCTGATAATGTTTCTTTTAATAAATAAGCAAAATATATAGAACAAGATTCTATCTTAAGATCTTTTGGTAGCTGTTCTAAAGAGATAGCAAAAGATAAAAATAAATTTCCATCTAATCCTGACCATAAATTATCTCTACTTCCTATACCATTTGTTTGAACTTCACTAATTACAGCAAATGGTAATTCAAGATTCTCATTTTTTAGTAAATCTTTTAAATAATTTTGAGTTGAATCTACACTTTTAAGATAGAGAGTCTTCAAGTGCTAATCTTTTGCCATTTATATAAGAAAGAACATCCATCTCTTTTTTAGACTGTGGTTGAACCCTAAAAATTCTAACACTACCAGTTTTACATCCAATAACAATAGAATCAGAATCAATCTTTAAAATTTTTCCAATCTCATTATTACTATTTTTATCTTCAAGGCTAATCATTTTTAATTTTAAGCCACTCTGTAAATAAATTCCTGGCCAAGGTGTAAAAGCTCTATATTTATTATATAACTCTACTGCATTAGAAAATATAACTTCACCATTTGCCTTAGTTATTTTTGAACAATGAGTAGATATAGAATCATCTTGGGCTTTTGGAATAAATGAGTTAAAATTTTCTAACACATCAATAGTTAAATCTGATGCTACATCAGTAAGTCTATCGAAAAGTGTTTCCACCATCTCCTCTTCACTTACATCAATAGTAGATATTTTGATAATATCTCCAGTATCTAAACCCTCCTCCATCAACATTGCAGTAACACCTGTTTGTTTATCTCCATTTAATAGAGTTTGTTGAATTGGACTAGCTCCACGATATTGAGGTAATACTGAAGCATGAAGATTTATACAAGGTGCATGATCTAAAATAGCACGAGGAAGAATTTGACCATATGCAGCTACTACAATATAATCACACTCTATTTTTAAAAGTTCTCTTACTGTATCTTCATCTCTCAACCTAGTTGGTTGATAAATAGCAATAAAATTCTCTTCTGCTAAAGTTTTAACTTCAGGTGGAGTCATAATTTTTTTTCGTCCAACTGGCTTATCTGGTTGAGTATATACTGCTACTACATCGATATTTTTTGTGTCAATAACTCTTTGTAAAATTGATTTAGCATAATCAGGAGTACCCATAAAAATTATTCTCATCTGTTCTCTCCATTTGTAAATAAAGTTCCACCTATATGTTTAGAATCTAACATATAACTTTTCACATCACTTAAATCAAATCCACTTGCCAAAAACATATCTTTATTAGAATCTAATAAGTAGTTAGCAGCTTTCAATTTTGTAACGATTCCCCCCGTAGCAAAAACATCATTTGGAGTTGCAACTTGTTCTAATTCCTCTTTTGCTATTTTGTTTACAATTTTCAACATCTTAGCATCAGAATTTTTTCTAGGATCTTTGTCATAATAAGCATCAATATCAGATAATATAATTAACATATCAGAATCTGTATTTTTAGTTATATAAGCTGAAAGTTGATCATTATCTCCAACCTCTAACTCTTTTGTTGATGTTGCATCATTTTCATTAATTATAGGGATTATACCATTTTCTAAAAGAGTATTTACTGTGTTTTTAACTCTATCAATATCATCATGTTTGTGTAGATTTCTTGCTGTAATAAGAACTTGAGAAGCCAATACTCCATGAACATAAAATTCTCTTGAGTATTGTTTCATTAGGATAGGCTGACCAAGTGAAGCTAATGCTTGTTTATTTTTTATAATTGTTCTATCAAGTTGCAATACAGTATATCCTGCCGAAACAGCACCTGATGAAACTAAAATAACTTCATTATTCTTTTTTAAGTCAACTAAAAATCGAACTAGATTTTGCATTCTAGCAAGTGCTAAAGAACCATCTTGAGTTAAAACTGCACTACCAACCTTAACTACAACTCTGCCCATAATTATATACGATCAGCTTGTACAAGGTTAAATAAAGAGTACTTTAAAGCTTCAATATTTGTAAAAGTTGCTGAAGAGATAGGAGCAACTAAATATGGTAAATTTCTATCAAAACCTAATGTTTCATTTGCTGAATCTTGAATAAAGAATGGCATATCATTATCAAATTTAAACTCATTTGATTTAGTAGCTTCTAAACCTAATAGATCCAAGAAACTTTTTACTAGCTCAGCACGATCTTCAATAGGAATAACATCCACTCTTGTTAATGCGATTGCATATTTATTCTCACCCATTTTTTCTGAAAAAGAGGCAATTTCTGATTTAAGAGTTTCTATCTGTTCTTTCAAATCTCTATATGAAGCTAAATCTACCATATATAAAAGAATTTTTGTTCTTTCAATATGTCTTAAAAATTTAATTCCAAGACCTTTACCTTCATGTGCTCCACCAATAATACCAGGAATATCTGCCATTACATATGATTCAAAATCACCAATATTTACTTGACCAAGCTTTGGAGTAAGTGTTGTAAACTCATAGTTTGCAATCTCTGGACGAGCATTTGAAACAGTAGATATAAGCGTCGATTTACCAACATTAGGAAAACCTACAAGACCTATATCTGCAATAAGTTTTAGATCAAGTTTTATACTTCTAGTTTCACCTTTTTCACCAGGTTGTGCATAAGTTGGTCTTTGGTTTGTTGGTGATTTAAAGTGAGTATTACCTAATCCACCTTTTCCACCTTGAAGAAATTTTTCCTCTTGACCATCTTTTATCATATCAAAAAGAATCTCTCCTGTTTCAGTATCAATAATCTGAGTTCCAGGTGGTACAATAATAATTTTTTTAGCACCAGATTTCCCAGTCATACGAGACCCTTCACCCTGAACACCACCATCTGCTTTTATATGCATTCTTCTTTGAAAATGTGAAAGTGTATGAGTATTGTTATCACATTTAAAATATACATCTCCACCTTTTCCACCATCTCCACCATTAGGACCACCGTTAAGAACAAATTTCTCACGACGAAATGCTACACACCCTTGTCCACCTTTTCCTGATGAAACTGTTAACTCGACACTATCTGTAAACATGGTAATCCTTAATTGTTTAATATTTAAAAATTCACTATTAAAAGTGTTAAAAAGTAAATTGTTAAATATTTAAAATAAATTTTGACTAAATCTAATATGGAAGTAGAAAATATTTGAGCATAAGCTCAAATATTATTGTAGAATTACGAAGCAGGAACTACAGAAACTTGTTGACGTCTTTTGTCTTTTCTTTCGAATGTAACAACACCTTCAATAAGTGCGAATATAGTATGATCTTTTCCCATACCTACATTGTTACCTGGATGAATCTTTGTTCCTCTTTGACGAATAATAATGTTACCAGGAATTACAACTTCCCCACCATATTTCTTAACACCAAGTCTTCTACCAGCCGAATCACGATTATTCTGTGTACTACCCTGACCTTTCTTATGTGCCATCTTATTTCTCCTTGACTTTTAGCTTATGCAGCTATTTTCGTGATACGAACACGAGTGAAGTCTCTTCTGAAACCTCTTTTAACTTTACTATCTTTACGACGACGTTTTTTGAAAATAATAACTTTCTTATCACGACCTTCGTTGATAACCTCAGCAGTTACAACAGCACCCTCTACAAAAGGAGCTCCCATTTTAAGTTCACCAGCATTTACTGCTAGTACTTCTGTAATTTCGATCGTAGCTTTTGGTTCAAGAGACATTTTATCTAAATTAAGGATATCACCTTCTTGAACTTTATACTGCTTACCACCGTTTTTGATAATTGCGTACATCTATATTTCCTTATAATTCTACTAAAAAAGTTCGCAATTGTATCGAATTAAGCTTTAATTATTGTTTAACTGTCAAATAATATCTAACTATTTTAATCTAATTGTAAAATTACAGTTCCATTTTTTTCACATGAGCATATAATTTTTTTATTTAAAACAAAATACTATGGACTAAAAGTTCACCCACTACTCTATGATTATTGGACTTATATTTTAATTTGATGAATTCCTATCATACTTTAAATATTCTTGCACCAACTCATCACTTATATTAGCTATACTCAAAACACTATATCCTAGAATCAGCATAAACTAAAAAAAAAATTTGAAACATTTTTAATCTTGCTCTTTCTAAAATATTTTGTTTTATCCATTTATATATTATTAAACAATTGCCACTGCATCAATCTCAACAAGTGCATTTTTTGGTAGTGTTTTTACAGCTACCGTTGCTCTTGCTGGTTTATGAGAACCAAAGGCTTCTTCATAAATATCATTTATAATACTAAAATCATCCATACTTGCTATAAATATAGTTGTTTTTAGCACTTTATCCATAGAACTCCCTGATTCTTCTAAAACAGCTTGTAAATTTTTAAGCACCTGTTTAGTCTGAACCCTTACATCATCTTCTAACATTATACCATCTGGTGTTAAAGCTATTTGTCCTGATGTATAAACCATTCCATTAGCTACAACAGCTTGTGAATATGGTCCTATCGCTGATGGTGCTTTTTCTGTTTGCACAAATTTCATCTCTCTATCCTTTCATATCTTTTTTCTACATCATCTAAAAATGTATTAAATGTATCTACTGTTCTATACCCAACAACTGGAAAAACTTTTTTACCTTTTGATGTTAAAAAATAGTGTCGTGGAATCGGGGCTGTTTTAAACTTTCTTGGGATAAAATCATCATCTCTATTTAGGAGTAGCAAAACATATTTTTCATCTAATCTTTTAAGAATCTTTTTATCTGTAAGTGTTTGATTTTTAAATTTTCTACACCAAACACAATCATCAGAAACAATCAACATATATATTCTTTTGTTTTCCTCTTGTGCTGTTTGAATAGCTTCATTATAATTATTTTGCCACTCTACACTTGAAAAAAGAGATGTTACTAAGATTAATAGTATAAAAACTAATTTCAAAATTTTATTTCCATTCACTAATTAAAGTTTTAAAAACTTCGTAAAGATTCTCAACCTCTTTTCTAGTTGTTCTCTCATTTACAGAGTGAATTGTATCATTTTTAACACCAAACTCCACAACATCAATCCCCATTGGCGATATGAATCTTGCATCAGAAGTTCCACCAGCAGTTGAGTGTTTTGGTTTTATACCTGTTACATTCTCTATCGCTTCATCAATATTTCTTACAAGCTTTGTATTAGTATTTGTTCTAAATGGGTAAGAGCCTTGTGTAAGTTTCAGTTCATAATCTAAACCGTCAAGATTCTTTGCAACAAACTCTCTAACCTCTTTTTGAGTTGTTAATGTTGTGTTTCTTACATTAAACATCATATCTAGATGATTCGGAGTTACATTTGTTACTTGCATCCCTGAACGGATATCTGTTATTACAAATTTACTAGGGGAGAAAAACTCATCTCCATTGTCAAGATTCACAGCTGCCATATCACCTAATACTTTAGATATATTATGTATAGGGTTTATAGCTTTTTCAGGGTAAGCAGCATGTCCCTGTTTACCTTTTAAAGTGATATAACCATTTATAGAACCTCTTCTACCAACTTTTATAGCATCACCAAAATTATCTTCACAAGTTGGCTCTGCTACTACCACAGAATCTGGAAGCATATTTTTTTCTTTTAGATATTCAAGTACCTTTATAGTACCATTTATCGCATCACCCTCTTCATCAGAAGTGAGTAAAAGTGAAAGAGTGCCTTTAAAATCTTCCACCTCTTTTACAGCTTGAACAAATGATGCCACACCACTTTTCATATCTTGTGTTCCACGACCATATATGAATCCATCTTTTTCAACAGCTTCATAAGGATTGGTATCCCAATTATTTCCAGCAGGAACAACATCTATATGCCCAGCAAAACAAAGATGATCTCCATCTCCGAATTTTTTATAAATAAATAGATTCTTTACATCTTCTACATCTACTCTCTCAGCAGTAAATTCAGGTAAATAATTTTCTATAAAATCAAGTAAGCCACCATCCTCTGGTGTTTCACTCTTTTGAGCTATCATATATTTAAAAAGTTCTATTATCTCCACAATCAGTTCTCTGGATTTGCATAAAAAATATAGGGAGTTGAATAATTACTCACTTCAAAATAAACTTTTTTTTCACCACTATCTACTTTAAAATTAAAATTTTTATCTATATATCCATAAGCATAACGATAATTTCTAGAGACTGAACCCTCCGTGCTAGTAGCAGTTGTTAGCTTATCAATTTTAATAAATCTTTTTACAAGTTTTTCACCCATATAGATATCAAGAACACCATTCGTCCCTGTCCAATTTTGAAGACCTCTTCCAAATTTATTTTGTGTCTCTTGAGTACAACCACTAAATGTAATAAGTGCCATTGTTGTTGCCACTAAGATTATTTTTTTCATTTTTAAATCCTTTGACAGAATTATACTGTAAACTTTGTACAACTAAAAAAATCAAAAACAATACTAAAAGAGTTGAAGAGATAATTTAAATCAAAAAATGTTTAAACAGATACAAGCTTATGCTAAAATTTGAGTCTTGCAAAGTTTACAGTATCTTTTAGTAAGTTTGTACTCCATATTTTAATAATAGTCTTGGAAGAATATCATCAAGGTTAAAGACCTCTTCATCCGTAAGTTCTATTAGTTTGAAGTCATATTTTTTGTATATATCTTTTTTAATTTCTTTTCTTTTAGCATATTTGGGGTCATTTTCTAAGCCCCAAAATTCAATATATACTTTTCCTGTCGGAATATAAAAATCACAATAAACTTCTTCTTCAATTGGAAGTTTTCTTTCATATGCATGTACTATCTCTGCCATATATAACCAGTTGTCAATAAGCATCTCTGCCTTACTTCTTACCATATGACCATCAGTTGCTCTATGTTTAGTAGGAAATTTTTCTCTAAAATTTGAACTTTTTGTATTTGCAATTTCTATCTGTGTACTTTCTCCAGCTTCACCATTTACCTCTTTAAGTATTGATGAAAATGCTGAACTTGTAAAGATAGATTCATTCCATTCAACATAAGGTATTCCATTTTTTAAATTTTCTTTTTGAATACCACCATTTTTTGTTCCTAAAATAGTAATTGTCCAGCCTTTAAGATATTTTTCAATGAAGCCTATTTCTGATAAAATCATATTGATTTTTCTTGCTGAAAGATTATATTTTATAGCAATTTTTGTTGATGTATAAAATTCTTTACCTTGGGTTATTAATTTATTTGGTATTTCTATATTTTCATCCCATACAATGTAATCTCCAAACTTTGCATGATTCTTCATACAACCACTTTTTTCTATACCTAAAGATGTTAAACTAAAACCTTTTTCCTCTTTTGAAATATACTTCACAGCTAACAACATTTCATCAAGTTTATTTTTAGATATACTCATTTTTTTAGCTAATGCTGAAGTTGAAATTAATTTTACATTTGACATAAATCTCTCTTATTTTAAAATATATTTGTTTGGGTATAACGGTCGAATAGAAGCATAAATTTTCGCTAGATAATTTATTGACTTCCTATGTTTTGTTGTATGTTTACTTCTTTTAAGTTCAAACTATTCTCGAAAGCTAGTCTCATTTCCTCTTGATTCTTCAATCTCTACTATCATCTCAATTACTTTTTTATAGCTATTGATAAAATATTTTTTAAACAAAGTATAGTTACCAGTTTCATAGTAAGTTACAATAGATTTTAAATACTCTTTTACACTCTCTTCATCAGGTATGTATATCATATTAAATGTCTCTTTTAATACTACATTTAACATCAATCTAGCAGTTCGTTTGTTACAGTCTGTAAAATATTGAAGATATGCTAAATTATTATGAATATATAAAGCTTTGTTAAATGGATTTTCTATTGTATCACTGATTTTAAATAGATAATTCAGTTCATCTTCTAATTTTTCTTTAGTAGCTAAGGGTATATAATTACATCCCGTAATCATTACTTCACTGTCTCTTGGTACTGCTCTTTTATTTTCAGCCACCATTTCAGCAGATAAAATATAGTGTAAATCTTTTAAAGTTTGTTTAGATGGTTCTAAATCTTTAGTGATAAACATCTCATAAGCATCTCTTAAATTTAAAATCATTTTCGCATCACTATATTTTTTACCACCTGCTGTTCTTCCATATTCTATTAAAGCTTGTGTATCTAGTTTATCATAGGTATTACCTTCAATAAGTGCTGATGTATGAATAAAATCTAAACCAAACTTATCTATATAACTTTTATTGTTTAAAAACTTTTCTAATGAAACTTTTTGATTAAGTTCTTCTAAAAGTTTTATTTCATTTGGTGTAAATATATCTGTATTATCTAAATAATTAGGATTGTAGGTTATCATTTTTAGCCTCCATTTTCTTTTTTATAATTTTTTAAATCTTCTTTTAATTTATTTATTTTATCTAAATCTATTTGAAGATTATCAAAAATTATTTTTTGAGTTTTTTTATCTACTTCATTAATAACAGGAACTCTGTTTTTGAAGTCATCTATACTTTTAAAAGGAGTATATTTATCTTCATCTCTTGCCATTAGAATTTTATTTATCAACATATCTCCAATATTTAAGCTTTCAAGTCCTAGAGATAACTGTACTTTTCTTTTTTTAAGCCAGGCATTTTTTTTATTCTTATCTTTAGTCTTTGTAAATATAGCTTGTCTTTGTGCAGTGTTTATATTCCCCAATAATTCCATACCAAATTAGACAACAAGCCAACTTGCTCTATAATTAGGTACTTTAAAGCGAAAAAGTCACACTCAAAGACTTCACCCAACGGGTGTAACTTTTTCCAAAACGAGAGAATTATAGTGCAAACTACATTAAACTTCAAACTAGAATCCACAAATGAGAAATTAACACCAAGAACAGGTGTTGCAATACTCGGAGAATACCTCAAAGGTATGAACCTAGAACAACAAAGTTTCTCAAACAATTTTTAAAAAGTATTGAGAATGAAGAACTTATTCTTGATATAGATGCAACTTTTATTGAGGCACATAAGAGTACAGCAAAATGGTCATATAAAGATTATACTACCCCAGAAAAATCAAACAACATTTCAAGAATCCTTATTCCTAAAATGATAAAATAAAGATAAGAAAAAAGAGGATATTTTTATGAGTAGAATTAGAAAGACATATAGTGCAGAATTGAAGACTAAATTAGTTTTAGAAGTTTTAAAAGAGGAAAGAACATTAGTAGAAATAGCTAGTGCAAATAAAATTACACCAAAGAATCTTCAGAACTGGAAGAAACTATTTTTAGAAAATGCTGTATTAGCAATGGAACCTAGTAAAGCTATAAAAGAGTATAAAGAAGCTAATGCTAAATTACAGATTGAGGTTGGTGAATATGCCAAAAAAGTTGGACAATTAACACTTGAAAAGGACTGGGCTGTGGGAAAGCTCAAGAGCTTGGACTTATCTAAGAAACTAGCAATAGTTGATGAGACTGAGCTGAAAACAGTATCTATAGTAAAACAGTGTGAGCTATTACATTTAAGCAGAAGCAGTATTTATTATGCACCAGTGGTGAATAAGTATAAAGTAGCTATTAAACAAGAGATAAAATCTATCTTTGAAGAGATACCAATATATGGAGCGAAGAAAGTATATTATCAGCTGTTAGAGAATGGATTTAATGTTTGTTTGAATACAGTTGAGGCTTATCGAAAAGAGTTAGGATTAAAGGCTATATTAGCTGTTAGAGAGCCTATCAGCCTTACTCAACCAAACATACAACATCCTAAATATACATATAAACTTAGAGGATTGGATATTGTAAGAGCTAATCAAGTATGGTCAACTGATATAACATATATCAAAATTAAAGGTGGTATGGTTTATATGGCTGCTGTTATTGATTGGTACTCTAAGGCTGTATTATCTTGGAGAATATCAAACACTATGGATATATCCTTAGTGATGGGTGTACTAGATGAAGCACTTTCACTTTATGGTAAACCAGAGATATTTAACACAGATCAAGGGTCTCAATATACAAGCTATATTCATACTCAAACACTAAAAGATAATGGTATCACCATATCAATGGATGGGAAAGGTAGAGCTACTGATAATATTGCTATTGAAAGATTTTGGCGAAGTGCTAAAGTTGAAAGAATCTATCTTAATGAATACAATACAATCAAGGAGTTAAAAGAGGATGTATCAGATTATATGGGATTCTATAATTATAAGAGATTCCACGAATCATTAAAGTATAAAAAACCTATGAATGTTTACTTTGATAGTTTACAAATTAATGATGAAAATTATGTTAAAGATGATGAGAAAGTTTCATAAGGTAACGATGTTGAAA
>JAMOPL010000144.1 GCA_027064515.1 Sulfurimonas sp.
CATACTCATAATATTCTTCTATTGAAAGTTTATCTAAAAAATTGTTTAATTCATGCCATTCATCTTTTTTGATTTGTAACATGATCAAAAAATCATTATTCATGTTTTGTCCATATGTGTTGCTAACTATTTAATCAATATCATTATATATAGATTAACCTAAATATTAACAATTAACTATCATCATAAATAATAGTTAAAATATGATTTTCTATTAAAACTATAGCAATATGACAGATTTTAAAGTTTTAGTGAAAATCATCTTATTTTTCTTAAATATTTCATGATAGTTAATTATTATATAGCTTGATAACTATCAAAAATGAGTGTTAATTGTTCAAAATCCTACATAACACTCATTATGATGTTTAAAGTGGAGGTAATAGTATGGAAATAAAATGAAAGCTTTTAGATTTGGTTTGTGATAAAATTAGATTTAAATCTTATAGTTATTCTACTGAAAAAACTTAAAAATAATTCTACACGATATTCGCTATAATAATAAAAAGCTTAAAAAGGTCAAGATAGATGAAAAGACTACCAGTAGGGATTCAAACATTTAGTAAAATAGTAGATGGTGATTACCTATACATAGATAAAACTAAAGAGGCTTATAAACTCATAACAGAGTATGAAGCTGTATTTTTATCTCGCCCTAGAAGGTTTGGTAAGTCCCTTTTTTTAGATACTCTACACGAAATATTTAACGGAAATAAAGAGCTTTTTAAAGGTTTATATATCTACGATAAGTGGGATTTTAGTGTAAGTTATCCTGTTATTAAAATAAGTTTCGCAGGTGATTTAAGAAGTTGCGATTCTGTTAAAAAAAGGGTTATAAACACACTAAAAAGTAACTCAGAAGATTTAGAGTTAAACTGTTTAAATGTAGATAATCCATTTGACTATTTTGAAGAGCTTATAAAAAAAGCATATAAAAAACATAACCAAAAAGTTGTTATTTTAGTAGATGAGTATGACAAAGCAATACTAGATAACCTAGACCAAATAGGTGTAGCACAAGAGATAAGAGAGATTATAAAAAGTTTATACTCTGTTATAAAAGATAACGACAGATACATAAAGTTTGCTTTTTTAACAGGGGTAAGTAAGTTTTCAAAAGCATCTATCTTTAGTGGACTAAATAACCTAGAAGATATAAGTTTAAATAAAAAGTTTGGAAATGTGTGTGGATATACTCAAAAAGATATAGAAACAACTTTTTTACCATACTTAGATGGTGTTGACTTAGAGAAAGTAAAAGTTTGGTATAACGGCTATAACTTTTTAAAAGACCCAGTATATAACCCTTTTGATATACTCCTTTTTATAAAAAATGATTTTATTTACAGAGATTATTGGTTTGAAACAGGAACACCAACATTTCTTATAAAACTCATAAAAGAGAACAACTACTTTTTACCAAAACTCTCAAACCTCGTAGTAGATGAAAAGTTAGTAACAAGTTTTGACATAGAAAACCTTGATGTAGAGGTTATTTTATATCAAGCTGGGTATTTGACCATAGATAAGATAGATATAGACGAGGATTTAGATATTGTAGAATATAAACTAAAGATTCCAAATAAAGAGGTTAAAATATCTCTAAATAATTATGTTATATCCTCTTTAGTTCAAAATCAAAATCAAAACAATATAAAACTACCAATGGTAAAAGCATTAAAAAGTAAAAATTTAGAAAACCTAAAAAACTCACTAATGGCAATCTTCTCATCAATCCCAACAGATAACTTTAGAAAAAACAATATAAAAGAGTATGAGGGATTTTATGCTAGTGTTATCTATGTTTATCTACAAAGTTTAGGGCTAGATATAATAGGGGAAGATGTAACAAACCAAGGTTACATAGACCTAACTATTAAAATAGAAAATATCATCTATATTATAGAGTTTAAAATGGGAACAGCTAACGCACTACAACAGATAAAAGATAAAAAATATTATGAGAAGTACCAAAACCAAGGTAAAGAGATATATTTAGTTGGTATAAATTTTAAAGATAAAAATATATCTTTATTTGAGTGGGAAAAGTTGTAATTAGAGTTGAACTAAATTCAACTCTAAAGATTCTTAAAACTGAATCATCCCATTTACTGGACTTGAAGCAGTAGCATAAGGTTTTTTAGCGATTCTTCCAGCTAAGTAACTCATACGACCAGCTCTTACAGCGTGTTTCATAGCTTCAGCCATAACCATAGGGTTTTGAGCTTGAGCAATAGCAGTATTTGTTAAAACACCATCAGCACCTAACTCCATAGCATAAGCAGCATCACTAGCACAACCAATCCCAGCGTCTACAATAACTGGAAGATTTACAGCTTCACGGATAAAAACAACATTGTAAGGATTCTGAATCCCTAAACCAGAGCCAATAGGAGCAGCAAGAGGCATAATAGCGTGAGCACCAGCATCTTCAAGTCTTTTAGCCATAATTGGGTCATCAGAAGTGTAAGCCATAATTGTAAAACCATCTTTAGCTAAAACTTCACAAGCTTTAATTGTTTCTAAAACATCAGGGTAAAGAGTTTTTGAAGTATCTCCAATAACCTCTAGTTTTATTAAGTCAATTCCAGTAGCTTCACGAGTAAGTCTGAAAGTTGTAATAGCTTCTTCAGCAGTTACACAACCAGCAGAGTTTGGTAAAAATTTTACATTTGTTCCAGCAAAAGTATCTCTAAGATTCTCTTTATCTGGATCAGTGATGTTTAAGCGACGAACAGCAACAGTGATAAGTTCACTACCACTTGCTAATGTAGCATCTTTTGTCATCTCAAAAGAATCATACTTTCCACTACCAACAATAAGACGAGAACCTAACTCATATTTTCCAATTTTTAAAATGTTATCCATCCGTAATATTCCTATTTATTTAATTTTTTAATTTATATCATAAGCTATCTTAATTGTACTTAATGATTTTTGATTATCTCTAAAAACTCTTCCCCAAATTGATTGTATTTTTTCTCACCAACACCATTTACATCTAACATAGAATCTTTATCAAAAGGTTTCTCATTTGCTAAATGTTTAAGTGTTTTATCTCCAAATATAATGTAAGCTGGAACACCAAAATCACTAGCTAACTCAGCTCTTTTAACTCTAAGTGATTCAAATAGCTCCTCATCATATTCAAAATCATTAACCTGCTTAATTTTTTTCTCTTTTACAGATACTTTAAGTCTTGATGATTTTATATCTACTCTTTGTTTCCCTTTTAAAATATCAATAGCATCATTTGTAAATTTTAAAACACTAAATTGACCAATTCTTAAAATACTAAGCTCTAAAAGTCTTTCCAATATTACAAACCACTCTTTTTTAGTAACATGAGTACCGATTCCATAAACAGATAAAGAATCTGCTTTATTTGTCAGAATCTTATGCTCTTTTGAGCCTCTTAAAACATCTATAATATAGTTTTTTCCAAAACTCTGTTTTGTTTTTGCTATGGCACTTAGTAACATTTGTGATTGAGTTGTAATATCTTGTCTATCATCATTGAAGCTTAAACAGTTATCACATCTATCTTTACAAGGTTCTAACTCATTATCAAAATACTCAGCTAGTTGTTTATGAAAACATATCTCGCTAGTGGCATATTTATAGATAGAATCTATCTTTGAATCTAGATGATTCTTATACTCTTGGTTTGCAATATCTTCTAGAAATTTTCTTTGCATCACCATATCTGCTGTGTTAAAAAGTAGAAGAGTTTCAGAATCTTCCCCATCTCTACCAGCACGACCAATCTCCTGATAATAGTTCTCTTGTGATTTTGGAAGTGACATATGTACTACAAATCTTATATCACTTTTATCTATCCCCATTCCAAAAGCTATGGTAGCCACCATAATATCTACTTTATCATTGACAAAGATTTTAAAGTTTTGTTCCCGTATATGTTGAGGAAGTCCAGCATGATAAACAAGAGATTTGAATCCACTAATATTTAAAAAATTACTCAACTCTTCAGCTTTTTTCCTAGAACTAACATAGATGATTCCACTCTCATTCTTATGTCTAGATAAAAAATCTTTTAGTTGTGCCTGACCATTTGTAATTCTTCTACTCGCAGATATAAAGATGTTTTTACGAAATACTTGCCCTTTTAAAAGGAGAGGATTCTCTAATCTTAACTCTCTTAAAATATCATCAGTTACATGATTCGTGCTTGTAGCTGTAAAAGCACAAATATTTGAATCTGGAAAATTAGCTTTTAAATTACCTAATGCTCTATAATCATCTCGAAATTCATGTCCCCATTGGGAGATACAGTGAGCCTCGTCAATTACAAAAAAGTTTATATTCAAAGCTCTTAAAAAGTTTAAAGTCCACTCTGTATTTAGTTTTTCAGGAGAGAGGTATAAAAATTTTAACTCACCCATCCTAGCACTATAAACAATAGCATCAATATCTTCACGACTTTGAGCAGAAGAGATCATATCGGCACTAATCCCTTGAGCTTTTAAAGATGAAACCTGATCTTGCATAAGAGCAATAAGTGGAGAGACAACTATACTAATTCCATCTTTTATGAGTGTAGGGAGCTGAAAAACCAAAGATTTTCCACCACCAGTAGGGAGAATCATAAGCAAATCACGATTCTCTAAAATCGCATCTACCCCCTCCTCTTGTAACTCTCTAAAACTATTATGTCCAAAGTTATCTTTTAAAACTTTATATTTTATATCTGAATTAATGTTAATTTTCCTAATTGTAATAAAATGACAAAAATCAATAATTTTCATTATATTATTTTGTACTATAATTTCATTTACGAGAACAACTTGGTGTAATTTATGGAGTGGTAAAAAGCTTTTGAAGGTTAGAGGATTAATTACCCTCTAACTTTTTTTTTGCCCTCCCAAATTACATCAAGGGGGATTTTATGAATAAGTTAGTTCTCGTAATACTACTTATGTCTAACGACACCTATGTTTCACTAGCATAGTCAAGGGATTTATTTCCCTTGTCTCCCATATCTTTTATATACTAAAAATGTGTATTTATGGCATCAACTTCATTCCAAGTTAGAGATGAACTTTGTGAAGGACTTTTTGTTTGGTGAGCTATTATATGAGATACATATCTAGCGAACATATCTGTCTCCACATTTACCTTAGAACCCTTTTTATAGTTTTTAAATAGTGTCTCTTTCATTGTATGTGGGATGATAGTAAGTCTAAAAGAATCTGCACTCACATTATTAACAGTTAAACTTACACCATCTATTGTTATAGAGCCTTTTGGAACAACAAAAGGAATCTGTTTAGTTGGTATATTTATAAAAACATCAAAAGAATTTCCATTGTTTTTTATCTCTTTTATAGTTCCTACACAATCAATATGCCCCTGAACCACATGCCCCTCGAACCTATCACCCATCATCATTGCAGGTTCTATATGAACCTCGTTTTTATAGTTTTCCATAGCTAAAAGCTTTTGAGATTCTGGAGATAACTCAACAGAAAAACCATCACCTAAAACTTCTATAACAGTAAGACAAGCACCATTTATAGCGATAGAATCACCTATCTTTGCCTTATGTTTAGATTTTATACTCAAAGTACTTCCAACCAAACTTTTAACATTTGCTATCTCTCTTATTAAACCTGTGAACATCTATTTCCCTCTTTAAATTATTTTTTACTTTAACACAAAATCATTACATTTGAATCTCTATCTGTTCTAAATTTGAACTATCTTTTGCTCTACTAAGGGCATCCTCTAATTTTTCCATCATAGAATCATAAGTATCAATATCCCCATATTCTGTTATACCAAAAGAGATACTATTATTATTATCTATCTTTTTTTCTTTAAATAATATCTTAAACTTTTCAGCCAACATCATAGCTCCACTAAGAGATGTATTTACAGTAACTACAATAAATCTACCATCATTAAATTTTCCAAAATAGTCATTTTCACGAATTTCACTATTAATTACTTCACCAAATTGTTTATAAATCTCATCATTTGATATATCTAAATCTATCATAATGCAAGAAAATTCTGTTTTATATCTTTGCGCACGAGATAACTCTTTTTCAATTATATCTTCAATAAATGTTTGATTATATGCACCTGTTAAAGAATCCTTTTCCAATAAATCAACTAAATTGATAGCTGTTAGCTTTTTATCTTGATCATTGATATTTTGAATATCACTCTTGTACTCAGATTCATTTAGATTTATATGTATCATTAAAAAGATAGTATAAATAAATGTTGTTAGTAAAACATTACCTGTAATTATTGCATCAAACATCTCATTATAAATAAAATCATCAGGAAGAGAATGCACCATAATAATTGCTAATGCCCCTTTTGCTCCTGAAAATGTAAGAGCTTTTGTCCATCTGAAAGGTAATTTAATTCTCCAATTCATTAATCCAATGGCAAAAAATCTTATAATAGTTGTAAGTAAAAATACAATAAGAATCTCTTCTGAATATCTAAATAGCATATCAATATCTATCAAACTAGCAACTATCATAAAAACAATAGCATTAGCAAAGATTCCTATAAATTCTGCCTCTTTTTTATACTCTCTAAATCCTCTTTTTGTTAATGCAGGAGCAGTTCTTATCAACTCTAAAAGGGTTGATTCTATATTGTTATTATCATATACATTTTTTATTCTTTTTTGTGATAATTCTTTTTTAACTAAGAACTTAAATGTTAGAACAGAAGCAACAATTGATAAAATACCAGCGATATGAAAATGCTCAGCACTCATAAAAGATATGATTACAATCAGATAAATTACTAAAAACTGATCAAAAGAGTTTTTCAGTATCTTAATAAAAAAGTATCCAATAAATGCCACAACAACACCAATAATAGTAGATAAGAAAAGAACTTTAACTAGAGTTGTATTTACACTCAGTAGACTCAAATCACCCCCACTAATCATTGGTAGTGCTATAAAATAAAAAATAATCAATGATGTAACATCATTAAAAAGAGATTCTGATTCTGCATAAATTTTTAATTTTTCAGGAAGCTTGAATTTAGACATAATACTTGCAACAGTAATAGCATCAGTAGCCATAAGCATCGAGAATAGAGCTATCATCATCCCTATTGTTAAACTATACTCAGGAAGTAAAAAAGGTGTTATAAATACAGCAATAGCGATAGAACCAATAACAGCGACTACGGCTAAATAAATTATCTCTTTATAATGTTTTTTTAATTCAGTTACAGATATATTTAAAATATCTGGCAATAAAATTATTGGTAGCATCAGATACAATATATTATCAAACTCATCATCTGACACTGTTAAAATATCTGGTATTATAAAAGATAATAAAAATGAAAGCACTATTAATGTTAGAGTTGTAGGGATTTTAGTAGATGTTTCTATAACCCTAGAAAGCAAAATAAAAATTAATAAAATTGTAAATAGTATAAGCATAATTAGAATATTATCATAAATATATGAAGTTAATTTTATAGTTTTAAATTTATAATGATAAAATTCGCCTAAAATAAATATGAAGAAGTATAATGAATTATGATGTAATAGTTATAGGTGGGGGTCATGCTGGTGTTGAAGCTGGATTGTCATCTGCTAGAATGGGTAATAAAACTTTAATGATTTCGATGTTAGCTGAAAATGTTGGAGCTACATCTTGTAATCCTGCTATCGGTGGTTTAGCAAAAGGGCATCTGGTTCGTGAACTTGATGCTCTTGGTGGTGAGATGGGGCTTATTACAGATGAGGCTGGGATTCAGTTTAGAATCTTAAACCAAACAAAAGGTCCAGCTGTTCGTGGCTCACGGGCTCAAATAGATATGGACAAATATAGAATCATTGCAAGAAATGTGGTTTTAAACACTAAGAATCTTGATTTAGTGCAAGAGATGGCAGAATCTTTGCTTATAGAAGATTCTGTGGTGGTTGGTGTTAAAACTGATTTACTGAACGAATATAAAGCTAAAAGAGTGATTATCACAAGTGGAACATTTTTAAAAGGAATCATCCATATTGGTGAAGTACAACAAGTTGGTGGTCGTTTTGGTGAGCAAACAAGTATAAACCTTAGTGATTCACTTAGAGATGATTGTGGACTTACTATTGATAGACTAAAAACTGGAACTTGTGCGAGAATAGATTCTTCAACTATTGATTTTTCTGTGATGGAGGAGCAAGGTGGTGATGAGATTCCAAACCCTTTTAGTTTTAGAACTAACCGTGAAGAGTTTAGAGCAACTAAAAAACAGCTTCCTTGTTATATAGCTTACACAAATGAAAAAACTCATAATATTATAGAATCTAATTTTTATAGAGCTCCACTTTTTACTGGTCAAATAGCTGGAAAAAGCCCACGATATTGCCCAAGTATAGAGGATAAAATCTCTAAATTTCCAGATAAAGATAGACACCATCTTTTTATTGAACCACAAACTATTGACAATACTGAGTGTTATATAAATGGTATGAGTACATCACTTCCCCCAGAAGTTCAAAGAGAGATGATAGAATCTGTTCCAGGGATGGAAAATGCGAAGATAGTTCGTTATGGGTATGCAATAGAGTACGATTTTGTAGATCCTCGTGAGCTGAAACACTCTTTGGAAACTAAAAAAATCAAACATCTTTACTTAGCAGGTCAGATAAATGGAACAACTGGTTATGAAGAAGCAGCTGCACAAGGTTTGATGGCTGGAATCAATGCTTCACTCTCACTACAAGATAAAGAGCCTTTGATTCTTAGAAGAGATGAAGCTTATATCGGTGTTTTGATTGATGATTTGGTAACAAAAGGGACAAAAGAACCATATAGAATGTTTACATCTCGTGCAGAGTATAGACTTCTTTTAAGAGAAGAATCGGCAGATACTAGACTAAGCCATTATGGAAATGAACTAGGTCTTGTGAGTGATGAATTGTATGAATCTGTACAATTAAAAGATAAGCAGATAAAAGCTGGTGCGGCACTTCTTGAAGAGATAAACTTTACACCAAATAAAGAGTTTATAGCAAAATTAGAATCTATGGGTGAACAACCCATCAAAGATATATCAACAGCACAACAGCTTA
Source organism: Sulfurimonas sp. (assembly GCA_027064515.1). Classification (GTDB taxonomy): domain Bacteria; phylum Campylobacterota; class Campylobacteria; order Campylobacterales; family Sulfurimonadaceae; genus Sulfurimonas. Next base: position 9,074 of record JAMOPL010000144.1, read on the forward strand.
TCGCTAGAAAATCGTTTGATGTTGAGAAAATGCTTCAACTTGTTCCTGAACTAGAGAAATATGATGAGTATATAAAAGAGGAGATTCTAGTAGAGGGGAAATATGCTCGTTATATAGATAAGCAGAGTTTAGAGATTGAGCGAATGAAAAAATATCTTAAAATCTCCATCCCTGAAAACTTTGACTTTAAAAAAGTGAGTGGATTGAGTAAAGAGGTTGTGGAAAAACTAGAGTCGTTTAACCCACCAACTCTTCAATCAGCGATGAATATTAGTGGAATCACTCCAGCAGCAGTTGAAATATTACACATATATATAAGAATAGATAAGAAAAACAAGAAGTAGTAATTTAACTTTTGTTTTGGTATAATTATTTTGTGAGAACAACTTATTGTAGTCTATGGAGTGGTAAAAGCTTTATGAGGTTAGAGGATTAATTACCCTCTAACCTTTTTTTTTGCCCTCCTAGACTATACTAAGGGAGATTTTATGAATAAGATAGTTCTCACACTACTACTTATGTGTATTTTTACACCTATGCTTTATTAGCATAGTCAAGGGAGTTTCTCCCTTGTCTCCCCTTAAATTTACAAAATATAAATTTTAATTATCAGGAAACAATAATGAGAACTTTTTACTATGTACATACTGGTCACCGTATAGGTTTAGATAGGTTTCGTAGAGCTTGTGCGATTATAAATTCACTAGGTGATGTTGATATTACACTTTTGTGTTCAGATTTTAGAATCGCACAAATTGCAAATAAATTTGGGATTAAAAATGCAGTTGGATTAGATGTCGTTAGAAATATCCCTCAAATTTCACATTTTGGTGATCAAATAATTTTTGATTCTGAAGAAGCCAACCCTATTATGCTTGATGATATGAGAAATTATTTTTCAACTTTCATCAGAGTAAGTGATTCTATTGATGATAAAAAAGATGATAAAGAGTTGTTAATCTCTCCATATTTAAGTGGTGATGGAATCTGTAATAGTTATGCAGTGGATGATAAGTTTTTCAAAAAAGAGGACAAAACTATAAAGTTATCATTCTTTTTTGGTGATGATGATTACTCAAAAGATTTAGAGAAAAATCTAGATTTTTTAGATGGTCTAAATCCTGATTTACAACTAGGATTTTATTACTTTTTAGATTATGAAGATTCTTTAAAAGAAAAATTTGAAAATTATCATGAGGCAGAAGATTATGAAGAGATGATTAAAAAAACAGATGTTTTAATCACAGCATCACCTCAAGCAGTTCTAGAATCTTTGGCTAGTGGTGGTAAACCTATCTATTTTCAAAGAGAGGATTATACTAGAGATTTTAATCAATTATTTAAGAGTTTAAATATACCTATAATATATAATTATGATAACAAAGAAATTATACGAATTATTAATACAATTAATGATAATAATTACTCTATCATTGTAAAAAATGGTAACATTATTAATAGTTTTATAAAAACTAACTTAATTTTTTAACTACTTAAATTTTCTTTATGTGTATTTAGGATATAGTAAATCCTTAAAATTCACACAAGTGAGCAATTATGAAAAACAATAACCGTAGAGGTTTTATGGGGAAAGCATTTGGTGCTGTTGCAGCAGTTGGTGCAGTAGGTTCATTGTACGCAATGAAAAAATCTTGGGATCCACTTCCAAGTGTAAAAGCAGCAGGTTTTACAACTCTTGATATGTCTATATATGAAGAGGGTGTAATGGTTACTGAAAAATGGAGAGGGAAACCTATCTTTGTTTTAAAGCAGTCTGCAGAGATGCTTAAAAAAGCAAAAGAAAATCCAAGAGATATTGAAAGACTTGTTGAAGTTGATGGTTCTCACTATATGATGTGTATAGGTCTTTGTACTCACTTAGGTTGTATTCCAGCATTTAGACAAGATAAAAACGATTTTAAATGTGCATGTCATGGTGGCGAATTTGATGCATCTGGTATGGTTCAATTAGTTCCACCACCACGAGGTTTTGATATACCTCCATTTAAAATTGATGGTACAAAACTGGTTCTTGGTGAAGTTGGTCCAGAGTGGCAAGCAATGAAAGATAATGGCATTACGCTGTAAATAAGAGGAGGAAAAATGGCACATTTTACAAAAGCAACAAGTGTTAAAGATTGGTTTAACCAACGATTAGCAGTTGAAAAAGTTGAAAAAGTTATGATGTCGGAGTATTGGATTCCGAAAAATATTAACTTTTTATGGGCAATGGGTATGGTTCTTGTAATCACATTCGCAATGCTTCTAGTTTCTGGTATATTTTTATTAATGTACTATGTTCCAACAGTTGATGGAGCATTTGATAGTGTAAACTATACTATCATGAGAGAGGTTGATTTTGGTTGGTTATGGAGACATGTTCACGGTGTTGCGGCATCTGTTGTTTTCTTGATTATCTATATTCACATGTTTACAGGTATCTACTACGGTTCTTATAAGAAAGGTCGTGAGATGATTTGGATCTCTGGTATGCTTCTTTTCGTAGCATTCTCAGCTGAAGCATTTTCTGGATATATGTTACCATGGGGTCAAATGTCTTACTGGGCTGGTATGGTTATCACTAACTTATTCTCTGGTGGTTCATTACACGCTGATGGTCTTGTTGAGTGGATTCGTGGGGATTATGTTCCTGCACAAGCTTTCCTTGGTCGTTTCTTTATGTTACATGTTCTTCTTATACCTTTAGCTATAATCGGGCTTATAGCTCTTCATTTTGGTGCTTTAAGAATTCCACATGTTAATAATCAAGATGGTGAAGAGATTGACTTTGATGTTGAATCTGAAAAATATTTAGCTGGGAAAAAAGCTGAATCTAAAGTTATGAGATTTGCAAACGATTTTATGGCAAAAGATTTAATGGTTGTTGGAATATTCTTAGTATTTTTCTTTTACTTAGTATTTTATAATTATGGTTTTGCAATGGATCCAGTTAACTTTGATCCTGCTGATGGTCTTAAAACTCCAGCACATATTTACCCTGAGTGGTATTTCTTATGGTCTTATGAGATTCTTCGTCCATTCAATATTGATTTAGGTTTAGTATTATTTGCATTTGCACAAGTTATTTTTGTTCTTTTACCATTCTTAGATAGAAGTCCAAATAGTGTACCTGCTAATCGTCGTGGTCTGTTTGGTATTTGGTTTTGGGTAATGATAGTAAATCTAATTGTGTTAACAGCTATGGGTAAACTACCACCAGAAGGTATCTTTAGTACAATTGGTCTTGTTTCTGCGATACTTTTCGTTGTTCAGTGGCTTGCACTACCATTTATTACAAAATTCGAAAAAAAAGTATAGGGAGATAAACATGAAAAATAAAGAACCATTAATATTAGGTGTTGTTGTTTTCTTTACACTTGTAACTTACTATTTGGTTGAGCCTTTCGCTCACCACCAAATGCATAAACATGTAGAAAGTGAAGGTTTTGAGTATGCTGATATAGCTAAATTTACTCCAACTACAAATGTAGCTCACGGTAAAGAATTGGTTACAAGTAACTGTACAGCTTGTCACTCTATCAATGTAGAAAATATGCCTGCTCCTATGGATGCAGTTACATCTGCAGCGACTTATGGTGTTAATCCTCCAGATTTAAGTAATGCTGGTGTTGTATATGATGCAAAATATTTAGCTGCATTTATTGCTAATCCTGCAAAAGCAGCAAATGTATCACATAAATTTAATGATACTAGACCGCATCCAATGCCTTCATACAACTGGATGCAAGCATCTGAAATTTCAGATATGGTAGCTTACTTACAATCTATTGCTGTTAAAGCTAAAGATTTGACTCCAGCTATGGCTTATGAAAATGCTTGTGGTAGATGTCATGCTGTTCATTATGAAAAATGGACTCAACTAGGAACTAAACCTGCATTTAAACATGAAAAAGATGGTTTAGCATATGACATTAAAGTGATGGAATATGAAGATTCTATCAAAGCTTATATGGGTAAATTACCTCCAGATTTAAGTATGTATATCCGTTCTCGTAATGAGCATTTCATCTCTACTTTAGTTGAAAATCCTCAAAACCATTTAGCTGGAACTGCTATGCCTCGTGTTGGTGTTAGTGCTGAAACTATGGAAAAAGTGATTGAACATTTAGAAGATGCTGGTGATGCTAAGCGTCATGAAAGAGAAGCTGTTGGTAAAAATGTAATGATTTATATCGTTATTTTTGCTATCTTTGCTCTTCTTTGGAAAAAACAAGTTTGGAGAGATTTACACTAAGCTGTAAAACTTTTCACTCTATTAAAAAGGCTAGGGGTTCTCCTCTAGCCTTTTTTTTTGCCAATTTTTTAGATATAATTTTAATTGGTAACAAGAAGAAACCTAAATCTGAATGGCTTTCAGATATTTAAAGTAAAGGTTAAGACTTTGGTCTTAACCTTTTTTTTTGGCAATTTTTTGGCAAAGGATGGGGTGGGAGAGGAACTTTAAATAAAGGTTTCTTCTTTGTTAAACCAACTAATAGTAGCTTTTTTAGTTTTAATGGTGTTTACACCAAATTTATATTAAATCAAAAATAGAGGGACTAGCCACCCTCTAGCTATTATTTAATCATATATTTTAGGAAATTCAATGACAACAATAGATGAAAAAGAAATTTTAGAGATAGAAAAACTAAAAGCTGATTTGATTAAGGTTACACAAAACATTAATTTAGATATGAAAAAATTTGATATAGAATTAAGTAAAAAATCTTATGAAGCTTGGAGACTAGCATTTTATGGTGTTGCTGTTGGTGCAGGTGGTACATTTGCTATTGCTAAGACATTACAAATATTACAATCAGTGTAAATTATGAGATTCAGAAACCTAAAAAAACAAACAAAAAATAAAAACACTAAAATTAAGAAGATTGCAGAAGAGTTCCAAACTGCAAGATTTACAGATAGAATAAAAGCATTTATAACAGATATGTTTATGATATATATCCCTATACTATATACAATTACTTATCTATTTTTAGATGGTAAGGATGATTTTCAATCATCTCAACTTGCACCACTAATAGGTGTTGCTATTTATGGAATTATATATGCCATTTTTGTGAGTAGACTTGGTCAAACTCCAGGGAAAAAAGCTTATCAGATAAAGATAGTAGATAATGCAACACATAAGAACATAGGATTCTTTAGAGCAATATTTCGTTTTTTATCTTTTTTAGTATCTGCTACATTTCTCTTAGGATTACTTTTACCTCTATTTAGAAAAGATAATCGATCACTTCATGATTTGATGAGCAATACAATTGTTATCATAGAAAAAAGATAACTGTTAACTAAAAAAGAGTAGCTATAAAACTACTAAACTCCGGAAAAGTAAACAAATTGTAACTAATTTATAACTTTTACATAGAATTTAAACTAAAATTAAATTTCATCTTTGTATACTCTTGTTTCCAAAAGTATTATGCTCATTATTGCTAATACAAAAACAACAGGAGAATATAAATGAAAAAAACTTTAATTTCTTTAGCGACTGCGTCGTTAATCGCTTCATCTGCAATGGCAGCTGATAAAGGTATCGATATCGTAGTTAGTGGTCAAGCAACAGTTTACTATGAGTCTCATAGTGAAAATGGTAATAAAGATGACAATACTATTTTTGATCAAGATAACTCACAAGCTAATGTTGGTATCCAACTTAACTTAGGTGCTGATCTTGGTAACAACTTCACATTTGGTTCACAATTAACTTACCTTGGTACTGCTGGTTTAGAGAAAAACTTAGTATCTGGTGTTAAACAACAAGCTGATGCAGCTGTTATCCAAGAGGGTGATACTACAAGTGATATCGCTTTAACTAAAATTTTCATAGCTAAAAAAATTGCTAACACTACTGTTAAAATTGGTCGTCAAGAGCTTCCTAAGTCTCTTTCTCCATTAGCATTTACAGAGGGTTGGAATGTATATAAAAATACTTTCGATGCTATCTTAGTTGTAAATACTGATATCCCTGATACAACTTTAGTTGGTGCTTATGTTTCTGGTGGAACTGGTATGTCACTAAATACTACTAATGATTTAGTTGTAGCAAGTACTCTTGGTAATGTTGAAGTTAACGGTGAAGCATATATGCTAACTGTTCAAAATAAATCAATTCCAATGACTACTGTAACTGCTTCTTACTATATGTTAGATAATGTAGCTGGTAGTGAAACTCCTAATTTTGGTACAGATGCAGATGCTATGTGGTTAGATATTGCTGTTGCTGATAAATCTTTACCAATGGGTCTTAAAGTTGGTGCTCAAGCTGGTCATATAGCTACTGATGATCTTGGTGCTGTAAAATTTGAT
>JAMOPL010000145.1 GCA_027064515.1 Sulfurimonas sp.
GCACTATGGATATAGAAGCTATAAAAAATTTATTAGAAGAGTTTGAATTTCGTGCTTCAAACGAGATAGATGTATTAGCAGAGTATGATTTGGTAATAGCAAAGAAAATGCATATGTGGGGCAATGGGTTATAGGATTTTTGTATATTCCTTTAAATAGGAATATAAGCCTATAGTGTGGACTTTATAGAGGTTTTTAGGAATATTTACTAATCTTTTAAAAGCAATAAATTACATTGTGAAGTGTATAAAAAGGTGTATAGATGTATAATTACATATAAAGGTGGTAATTATGGCTATTAAAGGAATAACAGAAAAGATATTAGCTGATGGCAGAAAACATATTTATGTTAGGTTTAAATACCAAAGTGTAACTTACCCAGTCAAAAACTTCACACGACTCTTCGGATGTACTACTCCAACACAAGCTAAAGAAAAATTAGATGAAATTAAAGTTGATATAGCCAAAGGTAAAGACCCATTCGCTACAAGTTACAATACATTAAATGAAATCTTTGAAGAAAGAGTAAGACAAAAAGTGAGAAGTGGGCAATGGACTCATAGCACTCCTACAAACTATACTTACTTTTATAACAAGCACATAAGAAAAGCTATTGGTAGCAAGAAGATAGAAAAAATTACTTATGCTCATTTGAAAAAAATGCAAGATGATATTCTTGATGTAAAAGACTCTACGAAAAACACCTTAAAAATGATTCTAAGACCAATCTTTACTGAAGAGGTTAAAAAGGGTAATATACATAGAAATATTATAGATGATTTAGAGACTTATAATATGCCAGTTAAAGAGAAGTTAGATTTAAGAACAAGTGAAAAAAATATTGACATTGTAAGAAAACTATATAATGCAATTCCAAAGTATAATGCTTTACAGAAAACACAACAGACAGAAGTTAGAATGTTTTTATACCTTGTCTTATTAACTGCTCATCGTTTTGGAGAGTTGGTTAAACTAAAGAGAGATGACTGTTATATAGATAAAAAAATAATCATATCTCCTGCTTCAATTACAAAAACAAAAGAAGACTATAAGTTTCCAATTCCAAAAGAAGTGATTGAATATATAAAGGGCATAGAGAGTGGTTTGCTCTTCCCAACTATAAAACGAGGCAGTATATATGCAATATTTCAAAGAGTAGTTCAGAGTGCTGATATAGAACTATATAAAGATAAAAGAATATCACTACACGATACAAGAAGACTTATGCTAACTATTATGATTAGAAATTTGAAGATAGACAGTGTACTGGCAGATAGCTGTTTAAATCACAAGCAAAGGGGAGTGATTAACCATTACCTTTCCTTTGATGATGACGACATTAAAAAAGCCTATAAAAAGTATTGGAAATTTATCAGAAAAATGAGTAAGGCTAATTCAGATTAATTTTCTAACATTTTGTCTAACTTGTCAAATAGTGTAGTTAATTTTTTAGTTACCCTTTGCTTTTGCCTTTTTGTTTTGGTAAAAGAAAATCCTAACTTATTAAATGCACGAAGATACTCTTTTATCGTCTTGTAGTCTGATGATTTGAGATATTTAACTATTGATTTTTTATCTGTAAAGTTATAATTGTAAAATAAGATACTAAGAGAAAAACAATCATCTTGCTCTTGTAATGAATATTCTAAAGCTTCAAGTTTAAAAGCCGTATTGACATTGTTAATGTACTCCTTAATGAGTTGTTGTACATATACTCTATCTTTCTTGTTATGGTTGTATGTTAATGCTTTAGCTTTGATGACTTTGCTAAATTGCTCCTTATCAAACTTGATAACAGTTTCAAAAAGAGTTAAGTCAGTTTTACGAATTATGGCTTTTTTGTCTTTTTCAGATTGATGATGAGTAGATTTTAATGATGAATATTTTTCAACTGTTTCATAGAGTAAGTTATCTTGAGAATATATCTTTTTTAGTGGATAAAACTTACTGGCTTTATATGAATGAAATTCTATTGATATTTGGTTGTCCTTAGACGGATAATTAGTTAAGTCTGCATATGCTCCAATACCAGTTTTATTGATGATAGGTTTAGAGTTCTTCTTTTTGACCTTTTCTAACTCAAGCATATCAAGAAATAACTGTGCTTCGTGTTGCTCATCTATAAGTTTTTTTACTTTTACCTCTTCTCTGAAATCAGCTTCTTTTTTATTGGCTAACTCAAACATTTTCTCTTTCCATATTTTATCTATGGCAAGTTTATTTTTAACTTTTGTATCTGCTATTTTTCTATTTAGAATATCTATATGTGCAAGTTGCTCAAAAGGGTCTGTTAAAGTTTTGAATGATGATTTTAGATATGGATATTTCTTGAAAACAGCATTAGTAGCTAAATTATCAATGTAGCTCATCACTTCTTGTCTCATTGTTTTTAGTTCATCTTGAGTGATATGATAATTTTGATAATCTGATTGTTCCATAAGATACTCCTTTATTATTTATTTCTACTTTTATTATAATGATTTTTTTTCTTTTTCATTCTAAATTTGAAATACTTTCTAAAGTCCTTATATAAGGGGTTGTAAATAGGTTCTGAAAACTCAATCAATGAGAAAAATGAGCCTCAGAGAATAGCTTGTTTGAGAGGGTAATATTTTTAAATTGTGTAAGGGTTGGTTATAAGTTATTCAAGGGAGGGCACACCCTCCGAATGTCAATATCTCTCAACATTGCGGGGTAACTGGCTTACGGCTATGCCGACACCAACCCCTCAACATTAAGCGAATTTGCCAACACAACCCATTTATGTATAAGTAATATATTGTTTAAAAATTATGAGGGTTTGAATTAGATATAATAAGTTTAAAGATAATCCTTCGTATAAAGAGACAATATGCCAGATAATAGTGCTACAAAAGACAGTGAATTAATAGAATTGTTACAAACGATAGTTACTAATGAGTGGTTTTTATTATTTGCAGGATTAGCAAGTATTATTTCTCTTGCAATTGCATTATTTGCTGCCAATAAAAGAAAAAAAATTGATAAAAGTATTCGTCAAAAACAGAGTGGAACAGGTAATATACAAGCTGGTAGGGATGCACACTCTGGTAAGGATACTCACTAATGTTTGGGAATAAAGGACAGCAACAAGAAGGCGAGGGTAACATACAAGCTGGTAGGGATGTTATACAGACAACTAATAACTTTTTTGAAGATGATGTAAGTTTTGACTTAGTTGAGACAGAAAAAATTATAATAGAATTGTATGAGTTGTCTCAAACTATTGAAACTAAAGAAGATTTCACATACGATAGAATAAAGATAGAAGATAAAAATAAGCAAAATAAAATGGAAGAGTATTTTTCAGAGAAAATAGAAGAAGATATAGTTTATTTTAAAGAGATACAGCAAGTTCTTTATTTAAACGATGAAGATTTTACTGATAGATTTAAATATATAATTAGAACAATAAGAGGAGCGATAATTGCTTTAGATAATAAAGCAGATTTAACTCCATCAAAAATAAATAAGATAATAGGTCAATTTTATAAACAAGATTGGGATTTTAAAAAGAAGCTAAAGGCTGAGAGATTAATACATTTTATGTATTTTTCTTGTTTTATTGGTAAAAAAGAGAGTATATAATGATTTTAGCTAATCCATTTGAAGATACTACAAAAGGTGTATTAAATAGCTCTGCAAGAATAATTGATATTATTATGAATAGAAAAATATATCAATTTGAGAAAGTGATTTCAATTGTTGAAAATGAGTTACATATATCGTATGACAAGGCTATATTGTCGTTAAATTTTTTATTTATGACAGGTGCATTAGAATATGATAAAAATGAAGACATATTAAGGTTAGATAATGAAACTTAGTAAACTATATTCTTCTGATAGTCGTTTTGAAGCAATAACATTTAATACAGACAATATAAATGCAGTTTTGGCAACTGGTACAAAACCACACTCTGTTGGAAAAACTACATTATTTAAACTTATTGATTATTGTCTTATAAAAAAGAGTAAGCCAAAATTTCTTGAAGCAAATGTTTTTGAAGACTTTAATTTTTATCTTGAACTTGAATTAGCAGATAATAGTTACCTAACAATACGAAGAAAAGTTAAAAAGAGAACGAAGATAGCTATAAAACTGCATAATGCTAAAGAAGATTTTACTTCATTAGAGGATAGCAATTTTGATATTATAGATGGTTACGATAAAGTAATGTCATTCTTTAAAGAGAAAATAAATTTTTCTATTAATGGCAGTAATATACCAAAATATAGAAATTATTTAAGTTACTTCCTTAGAGAGAAAGATGATTTTAGTCATCCATTTATGTTGAATAAATATAAAAAAGGTAAAGATGTAGAGTGGAAAACTATTGTTGCTTCAATGGTTGGACTTGATGATACAATAGTTAGAAATAAATATAATATAGAAAGAGAGATTGAAAGTCTTGAGAGCGAAATTGCTTCATTAGAGAATAATAGTAATTTTAGTTTATCGGATATTGAAGTAGCCAAAGAAACACTTTTATTATTAGAAGCTGAACTTGAAGAGAAAGAAACACTATATACAAACTTTGATTTTTACTTAAAAGAACACCATATAAATAAAGAACTTGTATCTGAAGTTGAAGAGAATGTGGCAAGTTTAAATAAAGAAAGATACTCATTAGATAAAAAAAGAAAGTTAATAGAACAGTCTTTAATGAAAGAACAAGAGATTGATTTAAAGAAAGTTCAAAAGTTATTTAGTGAAGTAAATATAAACCTTAGTGAAATGTTAGTTAAAAGCTATAAAGATGTTCTTGAGTTTAATGATAAGATAACAAAAGACAGAGAAATATATTTACAAGCAGAACATCAAAAAATAGTTAAAAGATTATCTGATATAGATGAAAGTTTATTAACAGAGAATACTAAAAGAAAAGAACTTTTATCTGTTTTAACTGATACTGATACATTTAGTAAGTTTAAAAAGATTGAACAAGAAATTGTAACAATAAAAACAAATATTAGCTTGGTAGAAGAAAGATATAAAAAGTTAAGAGAGTATAAATGTAAATTAAGAAGAGTTAAAATACTTAATAAAAGACGAGATAGATTAGTAATCAAACTTGACCATAGTATTAAAACTCCTGGTGATACATTGGTAACAATTAAAGATACATTCAAAAAATTATCTCGCACAGTTCTTGGAGTTGACGCAATTTTAAATATAGCACTCAACAGTAATGATAATTTAGTATTTGAAACAAAAGTTATAGATACTGCTGTTATTCTTGATAACTCTAAAGAAGAGGGAGAAGCATATTCAAGAATGTTCTGTTTTATTTTTGATGCCTCTATCGCTTTAACATATAAAAATCAGAACTTCTTTCACTTTATAGCTCACGATGGGTTATTTGATAACTTAGGTATAGAATATAAGAAAGGTATTGTTGCAGTCTTAGATTTATTGGTTGAAAATGGGCTTCAATATATCTTTACATCAATTGAAGATGAAATAGACAATGAAGAGTTTTTAGGATTATGTAAAACAGAGTATTTAGCAAAAGAACTTGCTGATACTCATACACAAAGATTGTTCAAGATGGACACATTCTAAGACAATATAAATGAAGAAATATATAGAGGTTATCAAGAAGCTTATCAAAGAAATTAAACGGATAGAGATTATCTATTACAAAGTAGCCTCCGATAACTATGATATTTACAAAGAAGTAGATTTACTAAATACTACATATGGTAAACATAGATTAGAGACTCATAGAATTGATTGGAAATATTTTAAAACTATAAAAGAGATATTGGATGAGAATAGTGACAATCCTAAAAAAGCTTTAAAACTTGTCAAGAAAGTAAAAGAGCCAATAGGTGCATTACAGCATTATGGAGATATTAACTATTTAAACATTATACAAGGCATTTCTGAACGAGTTGTTGAGTTAAATGCTACATTGGGTAAAGAAGAACAATTAAAAGAAGTAGTAGACTTAGAACAAGAGATTAAAAAGCTTCAAGCAAAGAAGTATATAACAACAGAGCAGTTTGCACAAATCTATAATATATCAATATCAAGACAAAGAGATTATAGAGGTAGGTTAAATAACCCGTTACCTTATCATCAAACTGTTGCCAAAGGGAAGATAACTTATGATGTTGGAGAGGTTGAAGAATGGAGACCAAATCAACATAAATAATATTAGAGAGGTAATCAATGTCTATTTTGGGTAAAAATGAATATGAACGAAATATACTACATCATATGCTAAGTGAGATACTTAAAGCTTCTACAAATGATATATTTAATGATATATATAAATCTTATAAATTAGAATATGATTTTATAAAGAACTATTCAATAATAGTAGGAAGTGACGACGAACTTGGGTCAAACTTTCACACCAACATTTTATCAGAACTCAATAGTAAAAAATTTTATGATTTTGATGGAACAGAAATAATAGTTGAACACCCTTTATCGAGTTACAAGAATGTTCTTTATTTAACTGATAGAGAAGAAGTAAAAATTAAAATAGGCTCTTCTGCTTTTATTGATTCTAATTCTATTGGTATGTTTCGTAAATTTTACAACAAAGATATAATAAATAATTTTATAGAGTTTAAACTTACTCACAATATTGATATGAACTATTTACCATATATATTAGAAGATTATATAAATCCTCATCATTCAAGACCAAATCCTAAAGTTACGGTAGAAAAAATAAAAGCTTTTGAAATTGTTAATAATTTAGATTATGAATTATACAAACAGACAAAAGAAAAAAGAGTAAATGAAAAATTATTGAAACTTAATGGATTAAAAAATATAGATGAGTATATAAATAACAGAATATTTTGGTTCACTCATTTTTTTGATAAGGGATATAATAAGTATAATATATTGGACTTACCTGGTTCATCGGCAGTAATGTTTAGTTCAGAAGAAAAATTCCCAATATATTCATTGTTATCACAGTATTACATAATATTTGGATACTTACTGAAAATTTTAATTGAAAAAAATAAAAGAACATCAACAAAGGACAAAATAAAAAATGTATATCATCAAATGATATTAAATGGACTTATATTTGAACAAGTATTGACATTTGCCTATGATTACTTTGAAGATGTAGAAGAGAGTAAAACATTTTTTATTTTTGACAAAAGCTGGAGTTATGAAAAGATAATTAAAGAGTATATGAATAATGCTTGGGATATATATCTTTACTATACAGCTGAACAAGCAATTTCTATAAATAAACAAGGTGTAGATAATCAAAAAATAGATTTTACATTAAGTTTCTTTCTAACTATGGATAATAATTTTTATAGTGCATATATAAAAAAGAATAGAAGAAAAATGTTTGTAATAAATGAAAGTATAAGTGGTAGACCATATGTTTCAATAGCTGAACCAAGTGATACAACAGATAATATAAATTTATTAGTTAATGAATATTTGAACGAGAATAATATAATAGATAGGTTAAAATTTAAAAGAAGTAAACTTTATAATAAACATTCATACTCTATGGCTATAATATTTAAAGAACAAATGCAACGAGAGTTGAAAATAGAGCTGTTTGAGTGATTAAACTACAAAGTAAAGTGTACAATAAAGTGTATAAGTGTTTTAAAGATACTGTAAAATAGGGAGATAAAATGAACTATAAGCATATGTGGGGTAATGGACTTTAATGTTTAACGATGAATTACATGAGATGATTTTAAGTGAAGATGGCTCTTATACAGCTTATTCAAAAGAGTATGATGAGCATTATCACTCCACTAAAGATGGTGCATTATTTGAATCATTAGTTAAACATATTGAACCAACAATGAGATTAAAAGAGAATCAAAAAGAGATAAAAATATTAGATATATGTTTTGGTTTAGGTTTTAATACTCTTGCAACACTTTATTATCATAAGAAATATTTTTTAAATTCCAAGTTATATATATACTCACCAGAATTAGATTCTAAGTTAATAGAATCATTAGTTAACTTTCAATATCCAAAAGAGTTTGATCAATTTTTAGATATTATAGAATCTTTAGTTAAGTATGGAGTTTATGATAGTGAACTATTTCATATAGAGATTTTTATAGGTGATGCAAGAGAGTATATTCTAAAACATCACAAAAATAGTTTTGATATTGTTTACCAAGATGCTTTTTCTCCATCTACAAATCCTATACTTTGGACTCAAGAGTATTTTAATGATATATCAAATATCATTAAAAATGATGGAATCTTAAGTACATATTCTATCGCTTTAGCTACTAGACTAGCACTATATAATAATAGTTTTTATATCTATTTGAATAGTGGAGAAAACTTTAGAGATTCTACAATAGCTTCAAAGTCTGAATTAAGTGATTTTACATTAGTTGATATGCAACATAAAATATCATGCAACCCTCATAAAAAACCATTAAGTGATAAAAATCTTATTTAGATATAATTTTAAAAATTTACTAAGGAAGCAATTAATGTCAAAATTTACAGTAACAGATCAAGAAGCTCTTGATTATCATCAATTTCCACAATCTGGTAAAATTTCCGTTGAGATAACAAAACCAGTAGCAACTCAAAAAGATTTATCTTTAGCATATACACCAGGGGTTGCAGTACCATGTTTAGCAATAGAAAAGAATCCTGACGATGCTTATAAATATACAGCAAAATCTAATCTAGTAGCTGTAATTTCAAATGGAACTGCTGTTTTAGGACTTGGAAATATTGGTGCTTTAGCTTCTAAACCTGTAATGGAGGGGAAGGGTGTTTTATTTAAAAGCTTCTCTGGACTAGATAGTTTTGATATTGAGGTAGATACAGAGGATGTTGATAGATTCTGTTCTACTGTTTCGGCAATAGCTCCAACTTTTGGTGGGATAAATTTAGAAGATATAAAAGCACCTGAGTGTTTTGAGATAGAGAAAAGACTTGTTGAGGAGTTAGATATTCCTGTTATGCATGATGATCAACATGGTACAGCAGTTATATCATCGGCTGCAATTATTAATGCAAGTAAAATTACAAATAAAAAATTACAAAATCTTAAAATAGTTGTAGTTGGTGCAGGTGCTGCTGCTATATCTTGTTCTAGACTTTATCGTCATATGGGTGTAAAAGATATTTATATGTTAGATTCTAAAGGGTTGATTCATTCAGGAAGAGAAGATTTAAATAAGTATAAAACAGAGTTTTCTGTTAATCATAATATATCTCATAATGATATTTTTAAGGATGCTGATGTTGTAGTTGGTCTTTCTAAACCAGGAAGTTTTTGTATTGAAGATGTTAAATTAATGGCAGAAAATCCAATTATATTTACCCTTGCAAATCCTACTCCAGAGATTTTCCCACAAGAGACTAAAAAAGCTAGACCTGATGCTATTATTGCAACGGGAAGAAGTGATTTTGATAACCAAGTAAATAATGTTTTAGGTTTTCCTTTTATTTTTAGAGGGGCAATGGATGTTCGTGCTAAAAAAATAAATATTGAGATGAAAATGGCAGCAGCTGAAGCATTAGCAGAACTAACTCAAAAAGATGTTCCTGAATATTTAAATAAACTATATGATAAAAAAATTAAATTTGGAAAAGATTATATTATCCCGAAACCTTTTGATAAAAGACTTGTAGTTGAAATCTCTAGTGCAGTAGCAAAAGCAGCGATTGAGAGTGGTTCATCAACTATGAAAGATTTTAATATGAAAGAGTATAAAAAAGAGTTGGCTACACTTATTAAAGAGTAACTTTATCACTCTCTAATGGTTTAGGGATTGGTTGGCTGAAGTAGTATCCTTGGGCATACTCTATGCCAACCTCTTGTAAAATTTGTGCTATCTCTTTACTCTCCACATATTCAGCAATGTTTACCATATCCATTCCTTTTGTGAACTGATGAATAGTTTTTAGAATATGAAGTTTTCTTTTGTCATCTACTATCTCACTTACAATAGAGCCGTCGATTTTAACTACATCGATATCTAAATCTGAGAAGTATGAAAAATTTGAGTAACCACTTCCAAAGTCATCTATGAGTATATTTGAACCATAACTATGAACCTTTTTTATAAATTCTTGAACTTTAGCTGTATCTTCTAAAAATTCAGATTCCAATAACTCTATATCTATTCTTGCTACAACAGAGAGGTTTTGATTAAAACAATCAAATAAAATAGTAATTAGTTTTTCATTTAATATATCTAGCATTGAGATATTGAGGGAGAATCTATATTGTGGATACTCTTTTGCAGTTTGAAGAATTTTATTTATCATTATTTTTGTTATTTCATGATAGTAGGAACTTTTTTTAGAGATTTCTAAAAATTTAAAAGGGGGAAGAATCGTTCCATCTTCAAGTTTGAGACGAACTAATGCTTCATACTTCTCTATTTTTAAAGTTTGGAGATTCACAATTGGCTGAAAATATGGGATGATTCTATCGTCTGCTATCGCATTTTTTATAATTTGAACAGTTTGCATATTCTCTTCGACACTCTTTTTAAGATTCATATCATCTGTATATATCATTACTCTTTTTGTAGGGTTTTGCTTTAATAGTTTTAGTGTTAAATCAGCATTCTCTAAAATAGGAAATATAGTGTTACATACGATACTTACAGATATATCTAGTTCTAAATTATCAAAACTAAATTTATGTTCAGATATATTTTTTTCTAATTTAATTGCAATATTATAAATTTCATCTTCATCTATATCTTGAAATAGTACACCAAACTCATCACCACCCAATCTAAAAATATTTATATTTTCGAGGTAGGCTAATTCTGATTCTAGTAATCTTGCTAAATTTATTAGAATAGAATCTCCAATTTGATTTCCATAAATATCATTTGTGTCTTTAAAATTATCAATATTAATAAGTAAAATCGTTGGTTTTGAGATTGAATTTAATCTACTCTCTAAAGCTTTTCTATTATACAGATTAGTGAGTTGGTCATAAGTGAGTGAATGTTGTAAAGATTTACTTGTGATTTGTAGAGTATGATTCTTTTTAATAGAGCTATATAATAAAAAAATTATAAAACTAAGAGATAGGATAAATATAGTAAAAAGCATAAAAGCAAAAGTATCTAGTGCTTTAAAATCTTTTAGGGCTAGTTTTGAGAATTGAGTATTTATCTCAATGATAGCATTGTAAATATCATTATGTAAAACAGAATTTATAGAGTTGATATAGTCTGTATAGCTTTTCATAAGATATTTAGAGTGTATATTGAATTTTTTTATAAAATCTTTTGTTTTTTTATCACTTGAATCTGAATGAAGTAAAAACTCTTTATAATCTAAATAGTCTAAATCTTGTATCTTTTTTGTATCATAAAAATGTTTTAAAATATGGTTTGCTTTTATTAATATATGGCTATCTTCTAGTACTAAAAACTCCCCACTTTCAATATGTCTAGTCAGAAAAAGAAGAGAGTTTTTGATTCCAGCATTAAACATGAGATAATCTTCAATATTTTTTATGTTGGAATCTATTTTCTTCTTTAAAGATATGATTTTTTTATTGATTTGTTTGTAGGTATCACTTTTTAATAATACAGATTTTTTTAAAATTTTATATTCTGCTTGTATCTCTTGAATTTTCTGCTCTATTTTGTCTTGATTTTGATATATATAGATAGAGTTTTCTAAAATAAGATAACTAAGCTTAGATTGATGCTGTTCAAGATTATTGATAGAGATTAAAAATTCTCTATGGTTTTTTGTAAAATCTCTTTGAATAATATAAAAATATATAAGTGCTATCGACGAGATAATCCCAATGAGTAGTACTGAAAGTATAGAACGATTTGATTTCAATTAGACTCCAATATGGCAGGCTTTTCACCCTCTAAAGTATTTAAAAAATCTATTAAATTTTTCTTCTCTTTTTTAGATAGTTCCACACCTAGATTATGTTTTGCCATTGCATCAATAGCCTCTGTTAATGTTTTTGCAGACCCATCGTGAAAGTATGGTGCTGTTAGATTTATATTTCTTAGGGTTGGCACTTTAAAAACATTATAATGAATTTGTTTGTTTGTGATAGATTCTTTATCAGGGTAACTATTTTTCGATTTGTATTCAATAAATGTACCCATTTTTTGAAAAGAATTTGAACCAATATTTATACCATTATGGCAAGTGATACATCCATACTGTTTAAAAAGTTTATAACCATTTTTTTCATTATCACTAAGATCAATCTCTCCTCTTAAATATTTATCAAATTTAGCATTTGGAGTGATTAATCCTTTTTCAAACTCAACAATCGCATCAACAATATGTGTGTATTTAATTTTTGAGATGCCATATACATCTGAGAATCTTTTTTTATATAGTTTTGAATTATTAACTCTTTGTTCTACTATTTTAGAATCTAAATTATGCTCAACTGGATTATTAATTGGTCCATCAACTTGTTCGTATAAATTTTTTGCTCTTCCATTCCAAAATTGCTTAAAATTGTATCTTGCATTAAAAACTGTTGGGGATTGGATATTCCCTTTTTTACCGTTAAAACCTATCGATACAACATTAGAATCTGCTCCACCTTGAGAGACATCATGGCAATTCACACAAGCAACAGAGTTGTCTTTTGATAATAGTGTATCAAAAAAAAGTTCTTTACCTAGTTTGGCTTTGTCTCTATTGACACCACTTTCTAAAGGGATAGGGGAGATAGGTTCTTGTGCATACAAGCTGATAATAATGGAGGTAAATAATATAAATTTAAGCATTTTTTATTTTATCATAATGAAGATTAATTATGTAATATTAAAAGCTTTTTTATAAAAGAGTTGAAGCCCTTTTTTTGCTTTATAATCTAAATCATAAGAGATATATTCTAAATATTTAAGTATATTCTTTTGTGATATATGGGTTCTTTGTGAAGCCTCTTTTAAAATATATTGTGGAATTTTTACTTTTGACTTTAAAAAGTTTTTTTGTATTTTTTTGTATAATTTTTTATCTTTATGATAGCAGAGTAGGGCAAAAACAAATGGTAAATTATTTTGTTGATTCCACTCATGGGCAAGGTCTATATGTGGTTTACTCTCGAGATAATATCTCAAAGCTTTATCCCCAATAAGCACTTCACCATCAACACCTAAAACACGAGCAAGAACATTTGAGGTAGCTGATTCTGTGTCATTAAGATTCTTATCACTTGGAATCACTAAAACACTTAGAACCTCTTTTTTAGCAATAATTCCTAAATCCACATAGTTATTTCTTTTAGCACCAACACTTGAGATAAATGCAGCATCAACTTTACGAGAAATAAACTTTTGATTTATATTAGAGGGAACACCTTTGTAATAGTTCATAATTAAACTTTGTCTAGAATCTTGTATATATCTTTTCATAAAGATATGAAAAGGTAGAAGATTAAGATATTCAATTTTTCCAAAAATCATTAAGTCCATCCAAAAATTAATTATGAAATTATACACGGCTTAACTTATCTTAGGTATAATCATTGCAATAATTTTTAGGAGTATTCCTTGGTAAGAGTAGAATTTTTAGGTCCTATACAAAAGGCACCATTAGAGTTAGAGATAACAAATTTAAATCAATTAGCAACTATTTTACAAGATGATAAAGATATGTTGGAATGGCTTGAAAACTCAGCAGTGGCAGTAAATGATACAATTGTAAATTCATTAGATATAGAAATTAAAGATGGAGATAAAGTTTCTTTACTTCCACCTGTTTGTGGTGGGTGAAATATGTTAAAACTTTATGATGGTGCATTACCAGTTAGTAAGATTTTAAAAGAGTGGTATGAAGAAGAATCTAAAAGTAATTATGGTGCTTATATTCCATTTGTTGGAACTGTAAGAAGTGAAGATGGGATAGATGGACTGAGTTTTGATATTTATGAACCTATTTTAGAATCTTGGTTTAGTGCTTGGCAAGACAAAGCGAAAGAAAAAGGTGCAATTATCAAAATGGCTCATAGTCGTGGAGATGTTATGCTTCATGAATCTTCTTATATTGCTTCTGTTTTTTCACCAAAAAGAAGAGTTGCTCTAGAATTTATAGATGAATTTGTAGAGGATTTTAAAGCTTCTGCTCCTATTTGGAAATATGATTTAAAAGATTCTAAAAGAATTTATGCATTAGATCGTTCAACAGAAATAAAGGGAAGTGGAATATTAGGAGTTAATGGATGAAATTACTATCATATGAAGTAAGTCAAAATATGTTAGATTTATTAAAAGTAAATAGTTCAAGATTTGAAAAAGTGCCATTGAGTGCTTCTCTTGGTAGAATCTTGTCTGAGGATATTGTAGCAAAGTATAATGACCCTCAATTTCCAACTGCGTCTATGGATGGCTATGCTGTAATTCATTCAGACTTGGATTTAGATTCTATCGATATAATTGGTGATAATCCAGCTGGAAGTGATGAACAACGAGTGGTAAAACCTGGTAAATGTATAAAAACTTTTACAGGTTCAAAAATGCCAGAGGGTGCTGATACTCTTATTCAAATAGAAAATGTAACTGTTGATAATGGAAAAATTATTATTAATGAAAAAGTTTCAATGGGATTCTCTATTCGACCAATAGGCGAGGGTTATAAAGCTAATGATATTCTTATAAAAAAGGGTACAAAAATTGGTTTTTCAGAGATTGGTGTGATGGCAGGTTTGAACCATGTAATGGTAAAAGTTGCTTTAAAACCAAAGGTAGCAGTAATATCAACTGGAAGTGAGATTCTAGACTTAGGTGAAAATAGTACAAATTCAGCACAAATAAGAAGTTCAAATAATTACACAATAGAAGCACTCTTTACTCAGGCTGGTGCAGAGGTTATTCAACTAGGAACTGTTGGTGATGACAAAAATGAGATAATGAACACTTTTGAAAATGCACTTTCTTCAGCAGATATACTAATTAGTACTGGTGGAGTTAGTGTTGGAGATTATGATTTTGTAAAAGATATTGTACCAAGACTTGGTGCTGAAGTTATATATAAAGGTGTGGCAATAAAACCAGGCAAGCATATAATGGTGGCACAAAGAGAGAGTAAATTTATTTTGGCACTTCCAGGATTTGCATATTCATCTACCGTTACATCTATACTATATGGTCTTCCTCTTCTTGCTAAAATGTTAGGGAAAGATAGTGCATATAAAACGGTTGAAGCAAAATTAAGTGAAAATTTTACAAAAAGAAGTAAGTTAACAGAGTTTACAGCTTGTAATATTGTAGTTGAGGATGGTGAATATTTTGTTAATTTTGAGGGTAAGAAAGTTGGAAGTTCTGCAATCTTAACAAATATGTTAAATGAAAGTGCTTTAATGATTACTGGTGATGATGATAAAAATTTGGAAAAAGGTACTTTTGTAAATGTAATATTATTAGATAGTTTTTAATAAACTATCTAAATTATTCAAATAAACTTTTCTCTAAAGCTTTTAATTTATAACTTTTTCTATGAATATTACAGTATCCATATTTTTTAATCATCTCAATATGTAAAGCTGTTCCATATCCTTTGTGTTTTTCAAAATGATATTGTGGATACTTTACAGATTCTTTGATTATATCTCTATCATGAGTGACCTTAGCTAAAATACTAGCTGCACTAACTTCTGGAATTTTACCATCAGCTTTTACCATTGTATCTAAGTTTTTTACACCAAAAGTTGTATTACCATCAAATAGATATTCATCTGATTCTAAATTATCCATTATCTCAGTTAATCCTGATGCTAAGCATTTAGAAATTCCATTATCATCTATATTTTTTGCAGAGAACTTTACTATATGATATGTAGAATTTTTAATTATCTGTTCATAAAGAATTTCCCTTTTCTTCTCACTTAATTTTTTAGAATCATTCAAGCCTTCTATTTTAGAATGTAATATACATCCAGCTATAACTAAATCACCAGCTATAGGACCACGACCAGCTTCATCAATTCCACATAAATTATTCTTCATTTAATCTCCTATTGCCCATATATCGAAAGAAACCATCTCAACAGTAGAAAAAGGGTGAGAGATTCTACTCTCAAGACTCATTGTAATGGCAGTAACTTTTTTTATTTGATGTGTAAATATAAATGCTTCAATAAGTTCTATTTTTTTAAATAATGCTCTTTCATTACTAAAAGGCATACATAGAATCAAACTATCTGATTCAGGAATATAAAAATCTATATCATCATCATAATAACACTCAACATCTGATTTTAGTAGCTCTAAATATACCATATTTTCGAATAATCTGCCAAAATGTTTATCAATACATAGTGCTGATTTGAATGATGTATCACAAAGATATAATTTTTTAGTAGCTTTTGGTTTATTTAATTTTTCCACTTGATGAAGATAATTTTTTAAAATAAGATTTTCAAAAGATTTATATAATTTATCTTTTGAAATTTTTGTTGTTTGTTTTAACCTTTCATATATTGCAAATGGAGATATTTTTTGGGAGATAACTTTTGCACAAAATTTTATTATCTCAAATTCAATATTATTTAAAGTAAGTAAAAGAGTTTTTTGTAAATAAATATTTCTATCATCAGATTGTAATTTATGCATAAATGGTAATCCACCTAATTGAAAAAAATGGTTCAATGCACTAGAATCATATTTATGCTCATAGGCTAGAAACTCTTCATAGTCTAAAGGGAAAAGTGTAATGGTATTTAAAAAATCTAAATTATAATGAATTTCAGAACTAATAATAAGTTGTGATATATTCACTAGTTTAATATTTTTTACATAATTATCAAAAACAACAATACCTATCTTATTTAATATACAAAATTTAGATAATTTATTGTTTAATTCATCTATATTAATTCTAACATCACTACAATTAATATATAAATAAGAACTCTTTTTTAAAGATAAAAGATAGTGCTTAATTAACTTTGTTTTTCCACTTTGTGTAATACCATTTATTTGATAATTTTTTTTATCAATAAAAACTTTTCTATTATGAAATTTGTCTACATGTAGATCTAATTTATAAAATTCTTCTAATAATATATCCATAAATATCCAATAAGTTTATTATTGAAATATTACCATTTCCTTATTAAAAGGAAATAAATTTTTATATAAATCAGTTTTTTTAACCTAATACCTTTGAATATATGGTCATATAAGGTATAATTCTGTTCCCTTAAATAGTTGGGCTAGGATCCAACGAGTTCTTTAGAAGGAAAAACATGGAAAAAATTCGTTTAAAATTGAAAGCTTATGATCATCGTGTATTAGATAGATCAGTAGCATCAATCGTTGAGGCTGTAAAGCGTACAGGTGCCGTAATATGTGGACCAATACCTTTACCTACAAAAATTCGTAAATATACAGTGCTTAAGTCTGTTCACGTTAACAAAAAAGCTCGTGAGCAATTTGAAATTCGTATGCATGCAAGAATGATTGATATCGTTTCTGCAACACCTGAAACTGTAGATTCATTAATGAAACTAGATTTAGCACCTGAAGTGGACGTTGAAGTTCGCTCTATGGACAAATAGGAGTTATTGTGGAATATATTGTTGAAAAAATCGGTATGAGCCGTACTATCACAGTTCCTAGTAAACCTGTTACTCTTTTAAGAGTACTAGATGCTAAAGTTTGTGAAGTTAATGAGGGAACTGCGATTGTAGCTTACAACAGCGGTAAAAAAATGAATAAAGCAATTGAAGGTCAACAAAAAAAGTATAACCTTTCATCTGAATTTAATCGTTTTGTAACATTAGAAGTTGCGAACACTGAAGCTGGTGATTTAGATATCGCTCCATTAGCAGAAGCTAGTGTAGTTAGATCTACTTTCAACACTAAAGGTCGTGGTTTTGCTGGTGCAATGAAGCGTTGGAATTTCGGTGGTGGTCCTGCATCTCATGGTCATAGATTTGGTCGTAGAACAGGTTCAATCGGTAATGCTGAGTGGCCAGGTCGTGTAATGAAAGGTAAGAAAATGCCAGGTCATTATGGAAATACACAAAATAGTGTAAAAAATGAGATCGTTTCTTACGATGCTGAAAACAAAATCATTGCGGTTATGGGTTCTGTATCTGGAGCAAACGGTGCTTTAGGTCGTGTAAAGGTAGCTAAATAATGAGCGCAATCGTTTTAAATGAAAAAATGGAAAAAGCATCTGAGTTAGCATTACCTGAGAGTTTTTCTAGTATCAATCCTCATAACCTTTACCTTTATGTAAAATCTGCTCAAGCTGCACAACGTGCAAATACAGCGATTGCTAAAGGTAGAAGTGATGTGCGTGGTGGTGGTAAAAAACCATGGGCTCAAAAAGGTGGCGGTCGTGCTAGAGCTGGTTCTCGTCGTTCTCCTATATTCGTAGGTGGTGGTAAAGCTTTTGGTCCTCAAAACAACCGTAACTACGACTTAAAAGTAAATAAAAAGCAAAAGAAATTAGCTTTAAATTTTGCTTTAAATGAGCATGCACAAAATGGAACTCTTTTTGTAGTTGATTCTATTGAAATTGCATCTGGTAAAACTAAAGATGCAGTGGCAATGTTCAAGTCATTAAACCAAAGAGATACTCTTTTTGTTAAATCTTTATTAGATGAGCCAACTTTTTTAGCTTTTGAAAATATTCAAGCTACTTATGTTGTTGAATCAAATGAATTAAATGCTTTTTTAGCTGCTAATTACCGTTCACTTGTGATCGAAAAAGCAGTATTTGAAGCTCTAGTAAGTGAGGCTAAGTAGATGGCAGATATTACAGATATTAAATCTATTCTTTATACAGAAAAGACTTTAGGTATGCAAGAAGATGGTGTTATCGTTGTACAAACATCTACTCGTATGACTAAAACAGGTCTTAAGGAAATTTTTCGTGAGTATTTTGGAATTGTTCCAAATAATATTAACTCACTTAATCAAAACGGAAAAAGAAAAACATTCCGTGGTGTAAAAGGTAAACAAAATGACTTTAAAAAGTTTTATGTTACTTTACCTGAGGGTGCACAAATAGAAAGTTTGGCGGTATAACATGGCAATTAAAACTTATAGACCGTTAACTCCGTCTCGTCGTTTTTATACAAATGTTGATTCGAGTGATATAACGGCAAAAGCTAGTGTTCGTTCACTACTTGTTAAAATACCACAACATGCTGGTCGTAACAATAATGGTCGTATCACTTCTCGTCACCGTCAAGCTGGTGCTAAAAAGCTTTACCGTATCATTGATTTCAAAAGAAATAAATTTGATATTCCAGGTACTGTTGCTGCTATCGAGTATGATCCATACCGTAACTGTCGTATTGCACTTATCAACTATGCTGATGGTGAAAAAAGATATATTCTTCAACCAAAAGGTCTTGAAGTAGGTGCAACAATTAGTTCTGCTGAAAATGGTCTTGATGTTAAAGCTGGTAATACTATGAAACTTAAAAATATCCCAGTGGGTACTTTGATTCATAATATTGAGCTTAAAACTGGTAAAGGTGGACAAATGTGTCGTGCTGCTGGAACTTCTGCTCAGATTATGGGTCGTGATGGTAAGTATGTTTCATTAAGAATGCCTTCATCAGAAATGAGATTAGTTTTAGGTGAGTGTTTAGCTACTATTGGTCAAGTTGGTAACGAAGAGTTTGGTAACATTGTTATCGCTAAAGCTGGTCGTCAAAGACATCTTGGTATTCGTCCTCAGACTCGTGGTTCAGCAATGAATCCAATTGATCACCCACATGGTGGTGGTGAAGGTAAAACGAATTCTGGTCGTCATCCAGTTACTCCATGGGGTAAACCAACGAAGGGTGCTAAAACTCGTCGTAAGAAAGCAAGTGATAAGTTAATTATTACTCGTCGTAAACCAAATGCTAAAAGGGTAGGTTAATTATGGCTCGTTCACTAAAAAAAGGTCCATTTGTTGATGACCATTTAATGAAAAAAGTTGCTAAAGCTAAGGCTGAAGGTAATAAAAAACCTATTAAAACTTGGTCAAGAAGATCAATGGTTACACCTGATATGGTTGGTTTCACATTAAATGTTCACGATGGTCGTAAATTCGTTCCTGTACATGTTTCAGAGAACCATATTGGTTATAAGCTTGGTGAATTTGCACCAACTCGTACATTTAAGGGCCATAAGGGCTCTGTTCAGAAAAAAGGTTAATCATGGCTAGAGCATTATTGAAATTTATCCGTGTTTCTCCAATTAAATCTCGTCTTATAGCAAGAGAAGTTCAAGGTATGAATGCTGAAGAAGCATTAGCAGCTTTAGAATTTACTCCAAATAAGGCAGCTAAAATTATCTCTAAAGTAATCGCATCTGCAGTTGCTAATAGTGGTATGGAAGCTGAAGATTGTATTGTTAAATCATGTCGTGTTGACAATGGTCCAGTTCTAAAAAGATTCCGTCCACGCGCTCGTGGTATGGCTTCAGGAATTAGAAAACCAACAGCACATATCTTAGTAGAAGTAGAGGGTAAATAGAATGGGTCAAAAAGTTAATCCTATTGGTTTACGTCTTGGTATCAACCGTAACTGGGAGAGCCGTTGGTTCCCTGATTTTAAAACAGCTCCAGCTTGTTTAGGTGAAGATCACAAGATAAGAACATTTTTAAAGAAAGAGCTTTACTATGCTGGTGTTTCTAACATCATTATAGAAAGAACAGTTAAGAGACTTCGTGTTACTATTGTTGCTGCTCGTCCTGGTGTTATCATCGGTAAGAAAGGTGCAGACATTGAGAAACTTAAAACTTCTCTTCAAAAACTTATAGGTAAAACAATATCTGTAAATATTAAAGAAGAGAAAAAAGCTCAAACTTCAGGTCAACTTGTTGCTGAAAATGTAGCTACTCAACTAGAGCGTCGTGTTGCTTTTAGAAGAGCTATGAAGAAAGTTATGCAAGGTGCTCAGAGATCTGGTGCTAAAGGTATTAAAGTTTCTGTTTCTGGTCGTCTTGGTGGAGCTGAAATGGCTCGTACTGAGTGGTACTTAGAGGGAAGAGTTCCTTTACATACGCTTCGTGCTAAAATTGATTATGGTTTTGCAGAAGCAAATACTACTTATGGAATTATTGGTGTTAAAGTATGGATCTTCAAAGGTGAAGTACTTACTAAAGGTATTCCTGCAGAAGTAAAAGAAGAGAAAAAAGAACGCCCTAGAAAGCGTGCTCAAAGAAAGGCTGATTAATTATGTTAATGCCAAAAAGAACTAAATACCGTAAGGTAATGAAGGGTCGTAACCGTGGTTATGCTCGTTCAGGTTATTCATTAGCGTTTGGTGATATTGCATTTAAAGCTGTAGAAGCTGGTCGTATCAACTCTCGTCAAATAGAGTCGGCTCGTATCTCTGCAACTCGTCATATTAAGCGTCAAGGTAAGATGTGGATTCGTGTATTTCCTGCTAAGCCATTAACTGCTAAGCCTCTTGAAACTCGTATGGGTAAAGGTAAGGGAGCTGTTGATCAATGGGTTATGAATATTAAACCAGGTCGTATAATTTTTGAAATAGCTGGTATTCCAGAAGAGATTGCTCGTGAAGCATTAACTCTTGCTATGCATAAGCTTCCTTTTAAATGTAAAATAATTACTAAGGAGATGAGTAATGAAATATTCTGATTTAGCAGATAAAAGTTCAACTGAACTACAAACTATGCTTAAAGAGAAAAAGACAGAGCTTTTCACTTTAAAGATTAAACAAAAGATGATGCAACTTCAAAATACTAGCGAACTTCGTATAGCTAAAAAAGATATTGCAAAAATCAACACTGCACTTACTGCAGTAGCAAACTAAGGGTTTAGCGATGACACATAAGCGTGAAATTCAAGGTAAAGTAGTTAAAATCTCAGGCGACAAAACGGTTTCTATCGTTGTTGAGCGTCGTGTGATGCATCCTCGTTACCATAAAGTTGTAAAACGTTTCAAAAAGTACTTAGTACATGATGAGCGTAATGAAGTTAAAGTTGGAGATGAGATTATTGCAATCGAATGTCGTCCACTTTCTAAGACTAAATCTTTTAGACTTAAAACAGTAGTATCAGGAGCTAAATAATGATCCAAGGTTTTACTCGTTTAGTGGTAGCTGATAATACAGGTGCTAAAGAGATTATGTGTATTAAGGTACTTGGTGGTTCAAAGCGTCGTTATGCTTCAATTGGTGATGTTATTGTTGCTTCTGTAAAAAAAGCGACACCAACTGCTAAAGTTAAAAAAGGTAAAGTTGTAAAGGCTGTTATTGTTAGAACTCATAAAGAGGTTCAAAGAGAAAATGGTTCTTTAATCAGATTTGATGATAATGCAGCAGTTATACTTGATGACAAGAGAGAGCCTATCGGTACTCGTATTTTTGGACCTGTTGGTCGTGAAGTTCGTTACGCAGGTTTTATGAAAATTGTTTCTCTTGCGCCGGAGGTTGTTTAATGGCAAAGTTTAATTTCAAAAAAGGCGATACAGTAGAGATTATCGCTGGAGATGACCGTGGAACTAAGGCTACTGTTTTAGCAGTAATGCCTAAGAAAAACAAAGTTATCGTAGAGGGTTGTAAAATAGCTAAAAAAGCTGTTAAACCAACTGAAGAAAATTCGAAGGGTGGGCATATCAATAAAGAGATGCCAATTGACGCTTCAAATGTTAGAAAAGTGGAGGCATAATTAGATGGCTCGTTTTAAAGAAAAATATTTAGGTTTAAAATCTGAATTACAAACTGATTTAGGAATTAAGAATCCTATGCAAATACCAAAAGTTGAGAAGATTATTATCTCTGTTGGTGCTGGTTTTGCTATGAAAGATAATAAGCTTATTAAAAATATCGAAGATACAATTACTACAATTGCTGGTCAAAAAGCAACAACAGTAATCGCGAAAAAATCAGTTGCTGGTTTTAAAGTTCGTGAAGGTATGCCTGTTGGTATCCGTGTTACTCTTCGTGGTGAAAATATGTATAACTTTCTTGATCGTCTAGTAACTATCGCACTTCCTCGTGTGAAAGATTTCCGTGGTGTTCCAAGAAATGGTTTTGATGGTCGTGGTAACTATAACTTCGGTCTTCAAGAACAACTTATCTTCCCAGAAGTTAGTTATGATTCAATCATGCAAATCCATGGTATGAATATTACTATGGTTACAACTGCTGATTCAGATAAGGCTTCTTTTGCTCTTTTAGAGAAAATGGGTATGCCTTTTACTAAAGGGAGTAACTAATGGCTAAAAAGTCAATGATCGCTAAAGCGGCTAGAGAACCTAAATTTAAAGTACGTGGATATACAAGATGTCAAATCTGTGGTCGTCCACATTCAGTACTTCGTGACTTTGGAATCTGTCGTATCTGTTTTAGAAAAATGGCAAATGAGGGATTAATCCCAGGTGTTAGAAAGTCTTCTTGGTAATCCAAGAGGAAACTACTAATTATTAGCAGTTTCTCTTTTTTTAAGAGAAACTACACATTTAAGGAAAAAATGAATGGCAATTAATGATCTAATTTCAGATGCGTTAACTCGTGTTCGTAATGCAGGTATGAGAAGATTACCAGTTACTACTTTAGTTCACTCAAAGAGTGTTGAAGCAATGGCAAATATCTTAGTTGAAAAAGGTTACTTAGAATCTACTAATGTAATTGAAGATGGTGTTAAAAAAACTATTAAAGTTGTACTAAAGTATGGCGAAGATGGTAAAACTGTAATTAATGAAATGAAAAGAATCTCTAAGCCTGGTAGAAGAGTTTACAAAGGTAAAGAAGATATTAAGCGTTTTAAAAATGGTTATGGTACTATTATTGTAAGTACTTCTCATGGCGTTCTTGCTAATGACAAAGCTTTTGAGCTTGGCATTGGTGGTGAAGTTATGTGTACAGTTTGGTAGGGAGATAATATGTCAAGAATTGGTAAAAAACCGGTAGAATTTGCAGCTGATATTAAAGTTAGCTCAAATGGAGATATATTAACTTTTGCTAAAGGCAAAATTAGTGTTGATTTAGATACAAAAGGAAATGTTGACTTCGCTATTGATGGCAACACTTTAACTTTTGCTGCTAAATCAGAAGAGAAAGTTCATAGAGCATTCTGGGGAACTTATAGAGCATTAGCTGCTAATGCTGTAACTGGTTTAACTACTGGTTATACAAAGCAACTAGAGATTAATGGTGTTGGTTATAGAGCTGCTGTTAAAGGTAAAGTTCTTAATCTTCAACTTGGTCACTCTCATGATATTAACTTTGATTTAGTTGATGGTCTTGAAGCTAAAGTTGAGAAAAATGTTATTACATTAACGAGTCATGACAAACAACTTCTAGGTTCTGCAGCTGCAAAAATCAGAAGTTTTCGTCCACCAGAACCATACAAAGGTAAAGGTGTTAAATACATGGAAGAGCATATCGTGCGTAAAGCCGGTAAAACTGCTAAGAAGTAAGGGAGGGTATTAAAAATGAATGCAAAAGTATTAAAAAATAAAGTAGCTAACCGTTTAAAGCGTAAGCTTCGTATTCGTGCAAAAATATCTGGTTGTGCTTCACTTCCTCGTGTTTCTGTATTTAAATCAAATCGTTACCTAAGTGTACAAGCTATTGATGATGTTACTGCAACAACATTATGTGCATTACACTCAAAGGTTACAGGTCATAAAGCTAATAAAGAGGGTGCAGCTGCACTTGGTGAAGCATTTGCTGCTAAACTAAAAGAAGCTAATCTTACTGAAGTTGTATTTGATCGTAATGGTTACCAATATCACGGCGTTATCGCTGCATTTGGTGATTCTCTTCGTGCAAACGAAATTAAGTTTTAGGGGCTATGATGGAAATTAACAGAGATGATTTTGAAGAATCAATTGTAAATATTGGTCGTGTAACTAAAGTTGTTAAGGGTGGTCGTCGTTTTCGTTTTACTGCTCTTATAGTAGTTGGTGACAAAAATGGTACTATCGGTTATGGTTCTGGAAAAGCGAAAGAGGTTCCAGATGCTATAAAAAAAGCAGTTGATAATGCATTTAAAAATCTAACAACAGTTAGCATTAAAGGTACTACAATTGCACACGATATTGAGCATAAATATAATGCGAGTCGTGTTTTACTTAAGCCAGCATCAGAAGGTACTGGTGTTATCGCTGGTGGAGCTGCTCGTCCAGTTCTTGAGCTTGCAGGTATTCAAGATATACTTACAAAATCGATCGGTTCTAACAATCCAAACACACTAGTTCGTGCTACTGTTGAAGCACTTTCTCGTATTAAAGGGTAATTATGGGTATTGAAAATTTAACTCCAGCTGAAGGTTCAACTTCGAATCGTAAAAGAGTTGGTCGTGGACAAGGTTCTGGAACTGGTAAGACTGCTGCTCGTGGTCAAAAAGGTCAGAAATCTCGTTCAGGTTATAAAAGAAAAAGAAACTTTGAGGGTGGTCAACAACCACTTGCTAAGCGTATGCCTAAAATAGGTTTTACTTCTAGATTAGTAAAGCCTTATGTAATCAACGTTGAGAAAATCAAAGCTGTTGCTGAATTAGCTGAAATTACTATGGATTCTATTCGTGGTGTTCATAAAATCGGTGCATCTGTAACAAAAATTAAATTAGTTGGTGCATCTGCTAAAGATTTAGTATCAAAAATTAAAGACGACAATATTACTACAACAGGTAAATAGTTGTGAATAAAAATCTAGTTAATAAGATACTTATTACAATTGGGTTTTTGTTTATCTATCGCCTACTGGCCTATGTGCCAGTTCCTGGCGTTGATACTGCTGTTATTGCTTCATTCTTCGACTCACATCAATCAGATGCTCTAGGCTTATTTAATATGTTTAGTGGTAATGCTGTTCAGAGACTATCTATTATTTCACTTGGAATTATGCCTTATATTACTGCTTCTATTATTGCTGAACTTTTATCTGCTACTTTCCCTTCTATTGGTCAAATGAAAAAAGAGAGAGATGGTATGGTTAAGTATATGCAGTTAATTAGATATGCTACTATTGTAATTACAATTATTCAAGCTATTGGTGTAAGTGTTGGGCTTCAAAGTTTAACAGGTCCTAGTGGTAACAGTGCAATTCTTGTTGACCAAAATACATTTTTATTATTATCTGCTATCTCAATGTTAGCTGGTACAATGTTGTTAATGTGGATTGGTGAACAAATTACTCAGAGTGGAATTGGTAATGGAATATCTTTAATTATATTTGCTGGTATTGTTTCGGCAATTCCAAGTGCAATTGGTCAAACTATTGCTATGGTAAATTCTGGTGCAATGAGTTTCTTAACAGTATTGGCTATATTAGCTCTTGTTTTAGGAACAGTTGCTGTAATTATATATGTAGAACTTGGTGAGCGTCGTGTACCGATTACATATGCTAAAAAGACTATGATGCAAAATAAAAATAAAAGAGTTATGAACTATATCCCTATTAAAGTAAATTTAGCTGGTGTAATTCCTGTTATCTTTGCTTCTGCGATATTAATGTTCCCTATGACAATTTTATCAAGTAGTACAAATCCTATTCTTGTTTCTATTGCTGATATATTAAATCCTAATGGTTACTTTTTTCAATTATTAACATTTCTTTTTGTTGTTTTCTTTGCATTCTTTTATGCTTCTATAACTTTTAATGCAAAAGATATATCAGATAATTTAAAAAGACAGGGTGGGTTTATTCCAGGTATTCGTACAGGTAATGCAACAAAAGAATTTTTAAATGAGACTGCAAGTAGATTAACTTTTACTGGTGCTATTTATCTTGGTCTTATTGCAACACTTCCGTTTATAATTATTCAAGGTATGGGTGTCGGATTCTTCTTTGGTGGAACGGCAGTTTTAATTGTTGTACAAGTAGCTCTTGACACTATGAGAAAAATAGAGGCTCAGATATATATGAGTAAATATGAAACTTTAAGTGCAGTCGGTCTATAAAATGGCTATTGCTCTTAGAAAACCTAACGAAATTGAAAAATTAAGAGCTGCCAACAAGATTGTTGGTGGTGCATTAGAACTACTTCGTACAAATACAAAAGTTGGTATCTCTTTAAAAGAGCTTGATGCTATGGCTGAGGACTATATTCGAAGTCATAATGCAAAGCCATCTTTTAAAGGTTTGTATGGCTTTCCTAACGCTGTTTGTACTTCATTAAATAAAGTTATTATTCACGGTATTCCAACTGATTATAAACTTCAAGAGGGTGATGTTATCGGTTACGATATTGGAACTGAACTTGAGGGTTATTTTGGTGATGCTGCGATTACAGTTCCAGTTGGAACTATTAGTGAATTTGACGAATCTTTAATAGCATGTTCTAAAGATACTCTTTATTATGCGATTGATAAGATAAAACAAGGTATGAGATTTAAAGAGTTGTCTTCACTTATGGAGCAGTTTATTATCTCTCGTGGTTTTGTCCCTCTTCATGATTTTTGTGGTCACGGAATTGGTAAGAAACCACATGAAGAACCTCAAATACCAAACTATTTAGAGGGTAAGAATCCAAAGCAAGGTCCTAAGATTAAAAACGGAATGGTTTTTTGTCTTGAACCAATGATTTGTCAAAAAGAATCTAAACCACTTATTTTAGAAAATGGGTGGGATGTTATTAGTGCCGATGGTTTACGCGGTTCACACTATGAGCATACTGTTGCAGTTATCAACGGTAAAGCTGAAATATTATCTCTTGCTTAAGAGAAAAAAGGACTTATAATGGCTAAATCAGATGTTATTGAAGTTGACGGCAAGATTATAGAAGCTTTGCCTAATGCAACTTTCCGTGTTGAATTAGAAAATGGACATATTATTTTATGTCATATCGCAGGTAAGATGCGTATGCACTATATTAAAATACTTCCAGGTGATCGTGTTAAATTAGAACTAACACCTTATTCTTTAGATAAGGGAAGAATTACTTATAGATATAAATAATTCTTCTAATATTCTACTAGTATCTCTAGTGGAATATATTCCTCATTTTAATTTTTTTTACATTCTTTAAGACAGATTATATTTTTATTTAGTTATCCTCACTTACTTTAATAAAAGGGTTTGTTATGTTTAAATCTTTATTTCTTCGTTTACGAATAATTCATTATGT